>DONH01000311.1 GCA_003509235.1 Planctomycetaceae bacterium | reverse complement strand
AAGTCGACATCACTAAAGAAGAAATCTTCGGCGGGCTGACCGTCTCCGTTATCGAACGCCATGCCTACGTGGTATTTCCCGATACCAGCAGTACGGTACCCGTTCAACTGCAACATCTCTGGCAAAGTAATCATGCCCCTTTGGATCATTGGTGTGTTGGGTCCGTGAGGGAGCCACCCCTGATACTTTAGGTACGACCGATGGGCAAAACGACCAGTGAGTAAGGAATAACGCGTTGCACTGCACATAGAAGCTGGTGCATAGCCATCAGTAAACACAATCGCTGATTTTGCAAATCGCTTGAGGTGTGGTGTTCGTAGTGTTTTTTTGATAGGAGAACTTGCCAGAGATAACCGCACATTCAAATAGGCACTCGTATCACCGATCCCCATGTCGTCTGCCATCATGATCAGAATATTAGGTTTCGGTGGTCGGGTTGTTCCATCACCTTTAGGAAAGGCAGAAGCACCGTTCCCCACCGCGAAAACGAAATGATTACCGAATCCAAACAGTAGGAAGGTTGCGGCCAGATGTAAACTCAAAATGTGAAATTTAAAAAGCATGATGACTTGCGAGAACTCATGAACCCATCGGATATCTTTTAAGTTAAATTATCCAGTCCTATTTTCGAGTGTATTTTCTCTCGATGATCGATCTTGTTGCTTGAGCTTGCATTTCTGTTTCGAGTCACGCTTGTTCAGCTCAAAAAAGAACAAATCATAATTTTACATACATTTGATCGGTACAAAAAGAACATGGTTTGTTTTATCATCCACATACGACAGAGATTCATTGAATTGCACGATGTCGTTGGCATTGAAACAGGGGAGAAGCACAAATGCGATACATACGCTTTCGACATATTGTGACCGGCGGCGGTCGGTTTGGCCGCTACTGGCTAGCGACATCCGGCTTTGTTTGCGTTGCTATCTCCTTTGCACTGACCGGACTCTGTGACGAAGCCGTTCCTGCCAAGCCTGTACCGCAGTACTACAAAGGCAATATCCATACGCATAGCTTATGGAGTGACGGCAACGACTTTCCAGAAATGATTGCTGAGTGGTATCGGACACACGGCTACAACTTTCTTGCTTTATCAGATCACAACGTACTCAGCGAAGGCACGCGATGGATGAAGCACAGCACGATCATTAGCCGTGGTGGCAACCTTGCTCTGGAAAAATATCAGGCACGCTTCGGAAATGGATGGGTGGAAACGCGTGGCAAGGCTGACACAGCCAACTACGCCATACGGCTCAAACCGCTCGATGAATTTCGTTCGCTGATCGAAGAGCGTGGCACGTTCATCATGATCCAAGGGGAGGAAATTAGTGATCGAGTTAAAAAAAAGCCCCTTCACATGAATGCTACCAACCTTCAAGGGGTCATTCCTCCCTCTGGCGGATTAACAATTCGAGAGGCAATGGAAGCGAACCTTCGCGCTGTTGAAGATCAAGCCCGTCGCACTGGACGTGAAGTACTTGTACACCTCAACCATCCAAACTTTGGATATGGCATCACGGCAGAAGATCTTGCCTTTGTTGTCCGGGAACGTTTTTTCGAAGTCTACAACGGCCATCCAAGCATCAATCATCTTGGTGATGATACCCACCCTGCAGTGGAACGCCTTTGGGATATTGCAAATACAATACGTCTGAGTGAACTCGGTGCTCCACCACTATTCGGCGTCGCCACTGATGATAGCCATCACTACCACGAGAAAGGTGGAAGTCGTACTGGAAGAGGCTGGATTCAGGTCCAATCAAGGTACCTCTCGCCTGAACACATAATCCGTGGAATCAAAGCAGGTGACTTCTACGCTTCAAGTGGTGTCGAACTAAAGGAGGTGTCACATGATACCGTCGAAAACGTACTTGCTCTTCGAATTGATGCAAAACCCGGCGTGCAATACACCACTCGATTTATTGGTACAGTCAAAGACCATGGCATGACAGTACTTCCTGAGAATCAAGAGGAGGGCGAGCCGTCGTCGATACACAGAGACTCTTCGCCGGCGATCGGCAAGGTGCTGGCTACAGCCACAGGAGAAACCCCCCGATACCGCCTGACAGGCAGTGAACTTTATGTCCGGGCCGTGGTGATCGCCGACCAGAATCACCCCGACCCTTCATTCAAAGGCCAGCAGCAGCAAGCATGGACCCAACCTATAGGCTGGCGGGCACATCAATAGAGAATGATCGTGCGGCCGACAAACGATGGGATACTCAAATCCTGCTCATGCTTCATTCACGGAGCAAGACGCTGCAATATCCACTGACCCTGATCAATACGGGTAAAACACAACCGATCATGTAACCTGTTTGGACGGCCCTGCCAGAACTCGATCCGTTCCGGAATCACCCGGTAGCCCCCCCAGTGCTCTGGCCGAGGGATTGCCGTCTCGTCGGAATACCGCTCCTGATACTCATCAAAGAACTGCTCAAGCGCATTCCGACTTGGAATAACATTACTCTGCGGCGAGCTCCAGGCACCAATCCGTGACTGGCTGGGACGACTTTGGAAATATGCATCGCTCTCCGCTGCAGTTACTTTCTCTACCCGACCCGCAATTCTGACCTGCCGCTCCAACTCAACCCAGTGAAACGTCACTGCGGCATGCGGATTGACAGCCAATTCCTTTCCCTTTTGACTGGAGTAATTGCTAAAGAAACAAAACCCTCGTTCGTCATACCCACGAAGTAAAACAATCCGGGCAGACGGCCGGCCCTCTGAATTCGCCGTTGAAAGTGTCATCGACTCGGGCTCTGGCAAGCCAGCCGCTACTGCCTCGTCGTACCATATTGTGAATTGCTGGAATGGATCACGATCAATTCCGTGCTCATCAAGGACAGCTCGTTCATAGCTTTTGCGAGCATGTGTTTTTCTTGAAGGCATTTCCATTAAATCCTTTCACTACGTCGAAACCTTTACGCAACACAACACTGCGCAACTCATCACAAGACTTTTCATCGGCTTATTCAAAACTCTGGCACTCAAGGCCGTAACATGTTCAGCCAATTACTCACGCATTCCTTTTTATATGAATATGATATGAATGCGATCGAGAATGACTACATGCTCGCCTGGCCTTGTACAAATTCAATATGTCGTACTGCCCACAATGCGGGCACTCTCTGGCAACCCAAAACGATCGCATCCTTCGAGACTCACCAAAATGAATGCAAAAAGCATCTGTTTTTGTAATTGCGTGATAGACAGAATCAATCACTACAAGAAGTACAAAAATTGCTGCAAAAACAGTCCTAGCATGACCGGATGAGCATTATCTACACTACCCAATGCCATTACCGCAGCTCCTATTGCGATGAGTTTCGCCATGAGTGTTGAATACATTCCCGATCGTAATCTTTTTAATTGTGCGTGTTTTATTAAAAGCGTGCACCTGCAATCCATCAACCCCCTACTCACGCTGCGTTGCTCATTCACCATTTTTACAACGTAGAAGAATTCCTCTCGACACCCATGCCGAAACAGCACGTACCTTGTATTTTGCTGGAAAGGCTGCCGCCTGCTGCAGCCGGAAAAACGCCGGCAAACCAAACGAAAGCTCTCTTGGCATCCCGACCCGGCCGAGAGTACCGTCTAAAGCTCCGAGGCTCCCTTTCTTTGGAATGACAGCGTCTTTTGGCCCATTTTCAGGCCCACTACTCGCATATTTTAGAAACCGCGGTACACTCAGAGACTCGAAATTGAAAAGTAGTTGCTCCAAATTTCTTCTGAGCGACTTTTCGGATTTCAATATCGCCACACCCAACGGCCTTGGGTGCAGCGAAAGGCACATTCAATACAAAGTATTCAAGGGCAAATAAAACAGATGGGTCACTACACCGGGGCTAAAGCTCGCATTAATCGTCGTCTTGGATCTATGATCTTTGAAAGTGCTGGAGCAATTCGAGCATCCGAGCGTCGCTCAGATCCACCCGGTGTTCGCCAAAAGAGACGCAACAAACCTTCCACATATGGCGAAGGGCTGATCGAGAAGCAAAAGATCAAGTACTACTACGGCTTCGGAGAAAAACAACTCCGCCGATTTTTTGCAAAAGCTGCACGGAAAACTGGTAATACTGGCGACATCTTTCTCATTGAGTGTGAACTACGACTCGACAATGTTGTCAGAAGAAGTGGTTTTACAAAAACAAGGCCGCAGGCCAGGCAGGGTATTGTGCACGGTCATTTCACTGTGAATGGTATCCCTGTCGACAAACCTTCCTTCCAAGTTAAGCCAGGCGACATCGTTGATGTCCGAAGAAAAGGGAAGCTTGTTGATTTATACCAACAGGCGATTGCAACCCAGACTGGTGAGCCATGTGACTGGATTAGTTCTGATAACGAACGCCTGAGATTTACCGTTGAC
>DONH01000345.1 GCA_003509235.1 Planctomycetaceae bacterium | reverse complement strand
CAAGGTGCCACTGCGCACCAACCAAGAGTTGACGGTGCTTGCCGGATCCGTTTTTTTTCCTTGTCGCGGCATTCGCGTAGAAGCCTTTGCAGGTTTGCCCTCGAGGTAGAAGTCATAGTACTCATTCCACACGGTGGACTGTCCTGCTGTCGCTAGTCCCGGCGGCTCCAGCTGTTGTGACCAATTCGTCAGTTGTTGCCGCAGCTGATCAGCCACTTCCGGAAATGTATCAGCAACGTTGTTCTTCTCTTCCAGGTCTGAGTGCAGGTTGTACAAGTATTCTCTGTCTCCACCGCGCAACAATTTCCAATCACCCTGCCGGATTGCTGACTGCGAAACCCAGCGCCACATCAACGCCTTGTGGGGTGCAGTTTCCTTTTGCCCAGACAGGAATGGAATCAGATTCACTCCATCGAATTCACTGGCTGGAGCCTCAAGCCCGGCAACGTTTGCCGCAGTGGCCGCTACGTCCAAAGCACTAACAGGATGGGCATAATTCTGTCCGCCGGGAATGTGGTCCGGCCAAGACACGACAAAAGGTACGTGCATCCCTCCTTCGGACAGCATGCCTTTCTCACCGTTCAAAGGATCGTTAAGTGATCCATCCCAACCTGATCCGCCCCCGGGTGCATCAAATTTATGGATCTTTAGTGGGGCTCCGTTGTCGCCGATATAGAAAACCAACGTCTTTTTTGTCAGATGGTGTTTGGCAAGGGTCTCCATCACCAGACCAACACCGTCATCTACCGCGGATAGCATGGCGAGAGCCTGCCGCCGACGCTCCGGCATTTTTCCTGGGAAACGTTTCAGATAGTACTGTGGGGCATCGAGTGGAACGTGTGGTGCGCGGTACGCGATGTAAAGAAATAAAGGATCATCTTTATGGCGGTCGATAATCGCTGACGCTGCGAGGCTGCAGCCATCAATGTGGTACATGTCGGGTTCCAGTCGTCCCAACGGCAGATCCTTTCCAGCCGTGTTTATGTTGGCAAAAAAGGCGGCCTGACTGTTCTGGCTGTAGACGTATTTGAATCCGTGCTGAGTAATCTCAGGCCCAGGACCCAAGTGCCACTTGCCAAACTGGGCAGTGATGTAGCCGACGTTCTGCAGTCGTTCCGCAATGGTCAATTCACGATTGAATCCGTCCAGCGGCATGCGGTTGGATTCGACTCCAAACTTTGACTGAAACTTGCCCACCAGTAAGCCGGCTCGCGAAGGGACACATTGCGGCGCGGTGCTGTAGCCATGCACTGCCCGAACACCATTCTGTGCCAATCGATCGACATTCGGCGTGCGAACGTCATCGAAGACACCTTGGCATGACAAATCGGAGTATCCGTGATCATCGGTGTAAAACACGATAATGTTTGGGCGGTCATCCGCCGATGCACCATGAGCAAATGCGATGCACACAAGAAGAAGTGAATAACGAAACACGGGACATCCTTGAGAAGTGATGATTGAAGAAGGAAAGTGAGACGCACCTAAACAGCGGGTCCTTTCCAAAACCTGTCCTCGACCTCGCCTAGACATTCGACTCACATTCGAGACCGAAAGTTTCGACAGGTCCCACAACAGACATTGTTACACGCCGTCTGGGACCCCCCAGTGCCCGCCGTCTCGGTATTTTCTTTTAAGTAACCCGTTGGCAACCTGATCATTCGTAATCGACTCGGATGCCGGATCAATCTGCAAGGATTGTCCCGTTCGAACAGAAATGTTTGCCAAGTGGATCAGAGCAACAGAATCATGCCCGATAGCAATGTCCGCTTTCGGTTTTCGGTTTTCGGCAATGGCTTGAAGAAAGTCGATCTGGTGGTTCCGTGGAAGCCCCAGTGACTGATTGCTGAATTGATCTTTGGAAATCTCAATACGTTTGTTCGCATCATCCCACAACTCCAGTTTGCCTCGCTTGCTGACGAACAGCATTCCTTTAGTTCCGTAGAACTCGACACCCGTGTCACAATTGTGGGGATAATTTTTTGACCAGATTCGCATCTCAAACATCAATTGTTTTCGACGACCGACGGCGCCGTCACTAGGCCACTGAAAAATACAATTGGCTGTATCCGGAAACTGCTGATCGTCATCGAAGTAGAACTTGCCACCCATCGCGGAGGCAGATGAGGGAAGACCTGACATGCCAAGTCCCCAGCGTGCGATATCGATTTCGTGGGCACCATCGTTGCCGATATCACCAGTGCCAAAGTTGTGCCACCAGTGCCAATCGTAATGGAATCGATTCGATTGAAACGGCAGATATTCTGCCGGACCGACCCACGTATCATAGTCAACGCCGCTGGGAGGCGTCGAAGGTTTTGCAGAACCGATGTTCTTGCGCCGTTGGACATTCCAAGCTTTGGCCATCATGACATCGCCAATTGTGCCTTCGAGGAGCATCTCAATCGCCCCCACTACGAGTGGATTATTTCGGCTTTGGGTTCCATGCTGAACCACGACCCGGTTTCGTCGCGCAGCTTCGACGAGCAACTGGCCTTCTCGGAAATTGTGACTACAGGGTTTTTCGACATAGACGTGCTTACCGGCCTCACACGCCATAATCGCTGCCGGCGCATGCCAGTGGTCAGGCGTTGCAACCACGATCGCATCAACCGATTTATCATCCAACACTCTTCGCAGGTCGCCTGTCGTCTGCTTCGCTCCAGTCTCTCTCTGCAGGTCTCCTGCACGATCTTCGTCAGGGTCACAAGCCCAGGCAACTCGAGTTACCCCATTAAAGCCTCGGCGGAGATTCTTTGAACGTCCTCCGCATCCAATAAATCCAACGACCGGCTGCCGGCCATTTGCCGCCGCCTGAGCAACCCTTGTATACGACACCGCCGACAAGCCGACCGCCGTGCTTGTGTTGATGAAACTCCGACGTGTGAATGCCGACATATATGTCCCCTCGTTATTCCGTGTAGCGAAACGTATTACGAGCTTTGTTTGTTGCTGACGGTCAAAAATTTTGATGACTTCACTACTGCGAGATCATCCAGACAAATCCACCGATGATCTGTAGATCGCCCAGCCGTACGACGCTCAACCAAATGACGAAGGTCTTAGATGGAGTCGGTCAAGGGAAGGACGGTCAATCCCCCATCAATGATAATCAATTTTTGTGAAAACATCATGATTTAGCCATTGTTTCCTGCCATCTGTTTCCCGCCATCACATTCGCAATCCTTGCAACAACTTTGGAGCAGAGCAGGGCGCAGACATCCTCATCAAAGCGGAAGGAGCATCTTCACTCTTGGCTATGGTTGTGATAGCTTTGCCCCTGGGTTGAAAATGAGATACAGGCAGGATCCGCTTTCATTGGCTCTTTGCACGCGTCGCCTTTTCAAGAGCGACCGGGAATCGGGAGTCCGCGAACATCAGGAGGCAGTGGGAATCAGGCCAGATGCCACACGATGCCAGCCGTTGTTTGATAGAATCTGTCTGCCTGATAACAATAACAACGGAAGAATGTATTTCATGACGTCTCATGCACCTCGCTCAATGCGATTGATTATCAATGGAAAATCAGCTGGTGACCCATCGCTGCGATCTGCTGTGAAAGAAATCCGAAAGGCCGGACATCCACTTGATGTACGAGTCACATGGGAAGGTGGCGATGCTGCTCGATACGCCGCTGAAGCGACAGACGAAGGAATCGACGTAGTCATTGCAGGCGGTGGCGACGGAACTGTCAATGAAGTTGCCGGAGGCGTGCTCTCGGCAGGTGAGCATGGACAAATCAACACTGCGATCGCAGTCGTACCGTATGGCACAGCAAATGATTTTGCTGCCGGGTGTGAAATTCCCATTGGTGATCCGTTAGCGGCTCTGCAACTGGCGGCTTCTGGTAAATCAGTACTCATTGATGCGGGCCGTGCGAATGATCAGTTTTTCATAAATGTTGCCAGCGGTGGCTTTGGAGCTGAGGTGACTGTGAACACACCTCCTGAATTAAAAAAAGCACTCGGCGGTGCGGCCTATTCACTTATGGGCGTTGTCACAGCGGCGAAAGCAACACCACATTCAGGCCAAGTGACGCTGCCCGACGGAACGTCAGAGTCAGGGGACGTCCTCGTGATGACAGCTGCCAACGGACGTCAGTGCGGTGGAGGTCAGCAGGTTGCCCCTCATGCCTGTCTCAACGACGGCAAACTCGATTTTCTTATTGTGCACGATGTCGACATGCAATCATTTGGCCAGGTCCTTCGAGAAATCCTCACCCTTGACGATGAAACCAACCAATACGTTTCGTACATGCAGGCAGAGTCACTCAAGATGGAGTTTGACGCACCGTTTCAAGTAAACCTCGATGGCGAACCGGTCTCCTCAAAAACTTTTGAATTCAGCGTCATTCCCAACGCAATTCGATTCATACTGCCAGCATCTGCACCGCTTGCATCATAAATCCAATCGCTTGTTACGCGGCTCACGATCGACCACGAGCAACCCTCACGCAAGACGTTTCTCGCAACGGCCTGCATGACCACATTGACAGTGAAGCCACTCAGTTGAACGTGCATACATACACTTTTTC
>DONH01000434.1 GCA_003509235.1 Planctomycetaceae bacterium | reverse complement strand
GCTGGCGAGCTGTACGACACTTCAGGGATCGTGTCGTGCCTGCTTGTTGATCTTGCAGGCATTGGCGGGCGTTCGGAAACCGTTGATTGTCTCATGGGCGAGCGTGAGGTAGCAATGGAAGCTGACCGGGTTGCCCGGGAAGAGATTCAACGAGCGGACGTTATTGTCGCATGTCATGATGTTGACGCAGATCCTGCCGTTGCTATGGCTGGTCGGACCAACGTTGAATTCATTCATGTCATAACTCGTGTTGACCAACAACAGGCTGAAAAATGAATACCGAGGCCCCAGGATCATATTTTGACAAGTGTGAAATCAGGTGTTGGAATTGACCACCTGAGGCAACGGATTCTCGAGAAGGTTTCATCCCTCGATCGAGCGACACCTGCAACGATCCGGCTTCGTGCAGGAATTACATCAGCGCATGAATCACTTGTTCAGGCTGAAAAAAGCATGACCGGTTGTGATGGTCTGCCGCCGGATGAAGCGTTGCTTGCAGTCCTTCTCCGTCATGCCATTGACGCACTCGGTGAGGTAACAGGCGCCGTGGTAGGAACAGACATTCTCGACCGGGTCTTTTCACGACACTGCATTGGAAAGTAGTGCGAGCGTGTTCACTGGAAACGTTCCGTATACTGAGATTTTTTCAGGCATATAGTTCACTAATGGGTTGCAGTTCAGTGAAAAGGTCGAATGTGTCTATCTTGTTCACGTGCTTCCGTGAAGCAGGTCTGCTTGCCATACGAAAACAATGAGGAAATCATGATGCCCCCTAGTTTTGATGTTGCTTCTGAATGTCAGCAATTATCGCATGCAGCGGATCGCTGGAGGAGTGTCGCCCCAGGTGAACGAGCAGAACTCGCCCTGAGAACAGCTCAATCAATTGGAAGTAAATCGGAGGCTTGGGTTTGCGCTGCTGTCGCAATGAAATCAGTAGGTCCTGATGGACAGGATGCATGCACTGACCGCCTTCGTTCGGTGCTACGGGCAGAGGAATGTGCAACCGGTCCTATTGCGACGTTACGTCTTCTGTTCCTCACTGCTAAATCGCTACAAAGTATTGGCAAAATCGGCGTTTCTGATCCGTCTATAAGGCCTCGGATGATGCACGGACAGAATCGAATTCATGAGTCACCATTTGGGTCGCCGTCTTCATTTGTAGCCGTAGACGTCCTGCCTGTGAGCAAACTTTACGACCCCACGATCTTTCGAGGCCATCGAGCGACTGTTCGTTGTGCGAATACGGGCAGTGTCGAAACATTCATGAAGCTTTGGCAGGAGGAGTGTCGACCGAGTCCAGATGCAGAGGGGGTCGCTGTTGTTCTTGGTGCAGGGAATGTTACTGGCTTGGCCGCAGCGGATGCTGTGAGTCAAATCTTTGAACATGGCCGTGCTGTTTTACTCAAGCTCCATCCGGTTCAGGCCTCTCTTGCACCAGTTTTTCAGGATGCATTGAGCCCACTTATAGAGGCGGACTTGCTCCGTGTTGTAGTCGGCGGTGCAGCACTTGCATGCGATGCAATCAGTACTCAGGAAGTGACGGCGATGCACCTTACAGGAGGAGAGGAAACATTTAGAAATGTTGTTTCTAGTAACAAAAGTGAGCTGCGTACCAAATCTATTACCTGTGAGCTTGGCAATGTCACGCCATGGATTGTTGTTCCCGGAAACTATGCAGAGAAAGATCTTTGTTTTCAGGCAGACCAGATCGCGGCATCGATCGCAAATAATTCTTCTTTTAATTGTATTGCGACAAAAGTTGTCTTAACGAGTCGACACTGGGCCCAACGGCAACGTTTTCTTGATCGCATTGAACAACGGCTAAGAAGTCTGCCAACCCGCCCAGCATGGTATCCGGGTGCTGCAGATCTCCACCAGAAGGCCACAGGAGATCCCGTTCCGGATGAATATTTGCAGCCGAAGCTCCTTCGAGATGTTTATCGAGAGTCACACCCCCATTGGTTCGCTCGGGAATGGTTTATTCCGATTGCGGTTGAGACAACCGTGGAAGGAGAGACGATCGAAGATTTTTGTGTGGCTGTCTCTCGTGTTGTGCATGACCTACCAGGAAACCTCGCAGCAAGTGTGACGCGTCCCGATGGAATGGCGACACATGATGAGTCTCGTGTCGACCTGTTGATAGAGCATCTGCGGTATGGGGTCGTTGCCGTGAATGCCTGGTCAGCGCTCGCATATGCGGTAGCGAATATTCCTTGGGGTGGTTTTCCAGGAGGTACTCTTGAGGCTCCTGAAAGCGGTTTGGGATACGTTCATAATCCATACTTTTTGCCCTTGGTTCAAAACTCGATTCTTCGAGCGCCGCTGCGGGTTTGGCCAACGCCGCCATGGTTTCCTTGGCATAGTAAGGGAGAGCGGCTCGCTGGAGGAGTTGCAGAGATGTATTCAGCTATCGCAGCAGGGAAGAGTGGGCTCTGGAACCTGGTTGGAATGTTGCCAGATGTTCTTCGAGGGTGAGCATAATTCCCTGTCCACGTCTTTGTTGCAGCAGAGTATAAACGTCGCGTAGGCATTGGTCGTTTGCCTTCAACGTGGTGCCTGACGTGTTCGTGGTTTTGCTCCAACTTTTTCTCGTGCCTTCGCGGGTCCTTCGGAAAATTTCTCTGATTGACCGGTTAGTTCGTAGAGAAAGCGGCTTGGTTTGCAGGGTTTAGCTTTTCCCCACTTCATTCGCGTCAGGGCGAGCGAAAGAACAAGACGCTTTCGGGCCCGTGTCACTCCCACGTAGCAAAGTCGTCGTTCTTCGTCGATTGCGGAGAGTCCTTCATTCGCAGCTCGTATATGCGGCAAAAGGTTCTCTTCCATGCCAACCATCCAAACGCAGTTAAACTCAAGCCCTTTTGCGGCATGAAGCGTCATGAGTTTAAGTGTATTTCCTTTTGGCTTATCGTCCTCAAAACGCTCGGCTTCCTGTACTTCGAGGATCAGGTCATCGAGATATCGTTGGACGACTGTGGCCGGGTCAGTGTCTCGGTTATCTTTTTCGTGCCTCGCGAGACCGTTGACGATTTCCTCAACCGACAACCAACGTGCTTCCTGCTCCCTCTCATCTTCAAATTCCTTTTCAAGGTACTGTCGGTAATTTGCTTGATTAAGAACATGTTGAAGCGCTTCTGCCGCGGTTGTCCCACCGTGGGTGTTCGCTGGACCCAGGCCAATCATTTTTTCGAGCTTATCAACACCCGCGGATGCTGCTGATGACAACTGTCCGGTTCTGCTGAGATCAATAAGTGTTGACCAGAGGCTTTCTCCTGACTCGGTGGCCTTTTTGCGAGCTTTCTCCACTGCGTTATATGAAAGACCACGTGGTGGCACGTTGGCGATTCTTGAAAGTGCGAGGTCATCAGTTTGATCAATAAGAAGACGAAGGAAAGACAGTACATCCTTGACCTCTCGCCGGTCGAAAAAAGAACGGCTTCCGATAAGCTCATAAGGAATATTGCGGTGGCGTAATTCAGTCTCAAACACGCGAGTCTGTTCGCCAGTTCGAACAAGAATGGCCATTTCGTTTTGTGGCGCGTACCGTTCTCTCAGCAATCCTTCGACATCTGCAGTAACGCGACGGGCTTCGTCAACTTCGTCTTGAGCTTGCACGATGCTTGGCTTCAGTCCAGATGGCGCTTTGGACACAAGGGTTTTGTCATGGCGACGTGAATTACGCTCAATGAGTTTGTTGGCAGCTTCAATGATCTCGGGCGTAGATCGATAGTTTTCCTCAAGCCGTACGACGGTGGCCCCTGGCCATCGTGTCGGAAAATCAAGAATGTGTGAGATCTGTGCCCCCCGCCATGCATAGATTGATTGGTCGTCATCACCAACAACGCAGAGGCTTCTATGATCACGGGCGAGGGCGGAAAGGATGCGTTCTTGAATACCGCTCGTATCCTGATACTCATCAACCAGAACATGATCGAAGCGTCGTGCTTCTTGTTGACGAATTGCGTCATGTTTATCAAAAAGTTGGTCAACAACAAGAAGCAAGTCATCGAAGTCAACGGCACCAACACTGTGCATGAGTCGTTGATATCGCTGATATCCCGCAGCCGCGAGATCCCATGAATCATCTGCATCAGTAGAAAGCGTGTCGAAAACGTTATCGGCTCGAATACCTCGGCTTTTCCACTGACTTATTCGGGTAAGAAGGTCAGCCGGTCGCAGTGTTGCCTCGACTACTTTTAGTTCTTTGAGTACGCGACGAGCAGTGGTTTCTTGTTCACTTCGGTCAACGATGACAAACCTTGTTGGATAGCCGGCATGTTCTGCATGGCGACGGAGGATGCGGACACAGAGCGAATGGATTGTCGAAATCTCAGGTTTCTGATCCGGTGAGTTGTCTTTCGATGAGGTCCGCGACGATCGCTTTTTCTTGAATTTTCCACCAATGCGAAGCACCATTTCGCGAGCTGCTTTGTTGGTGAAGGTCACAGCAAGAATTCGTTCCGGTGGTGTTCCCTGTTGGACAAGGTGTAGTATTCGGGCGATGACGACACGTGTTTTCCCTGTTCCTGCACCAGCGAGGACAAGAAGCGGCCCCGTAGGAGCCTGAACGGCGTCCATTTGCGCGGGATTTAGGCCTCGATGCGGGTCTGGTCGGCGATTCACTTGTGTTTGTTTTGTGGGCAAGGTTGTCGGCATGGCAGGACTTTACCACACTGTTGGTGTCGTCTTGACGCTTTGCCTCAAGAAGCGTCTATTTGGCAATACTGATTTGGTTTGCGTGGATACCGGGCGACGGTAGAAGCAGTCAAGACTACATGAATGGAGTGTGAGATGAAGTCGGAACGTCGGCATGAACTGCGAGAAAATGACCTTGCCGATAGTGTTGAACAACTTTCTGAGCGTTTACGTCCTTATGTAACACCGATTCTGTCTGTCGCGATAGGAGTTCTTGTTCTGGTGTTAGTCGGTCTTTTTGTTTCCTCACGATGGGAGGCGACTCGATCTGAAAGTTGGGATACGTGTCTGTCTGCACTGGTAACCGGTGATCAGGAAGGTTTCCGGGAGGTTATTATCCGTTATCCTGGTACGCCGGCAGCACAATGGTCTGAGCTCATTTTGGCAGATAGAAACTTATCTGAGGCCACAGATCTTCTTTTTACAAAGCTGAATCCTGAAAACGACGTAGCTCGGGAACGCCTTGAGACGGCAGCTGCAGCCTATGTAGATGTTTTGTCACAGCGACCAACCGGTATGGTTGCAGAGCGAGCAACGATGGGCCTGGCAAAAGCCAGAGAAAGCCTCGGAGATTTGGATCAGGCTCGTCGTGGTTATGAGGCTGTTGCGGATGAATTCCCTGCAAGCCCCATGGCAAATCTTGCTGCAGAACATGCAGAAGACCTTGCTCAAGATAAAACAAGAGAATTTTACAACTGGTTTGCTAAGCAACGACTAGCAAATGCAGCACCGGAAGAAACGAGTGCTTCAAAAGAAGATACATCGAGTGATGCAGGGCAGCAGCAGGTCGAACCAGAGAAGGAAAAAGGAAGCACGAACAAGAAATCTACTCAGGAAAAAGATGCGAAGCCCTCATCTGCTCCTGAAAGTTTGCCAGAGGAGTGACCACTGGATAGCGACCTGACAGACTCGATGCCCAATCCGGGTGATGAAGTATCTTTTTCTGCCGATAATGCAGTAGTTGGTGTTCGGCTTGATCAGGTGCTCAGTCAACGGTTTCGAGCATATAGTCGATCGTACCTTGCGCGGGCAATTGAACGTGGTGCAGTACGTGTCGATGGTGTGACAGCAAAAGCATCTCTCAAGCTAAAAGAAGGGGCAGTCGTTTGTTTCACTGTCCCAGAGCCTCCCCGCAGTGGTCCTGAAGCAGAGGAGATGCCACTTGAATTTTTGTTTATTGATGAGGCAATGGCTGTTGTGAATAAGCCATCAGGAATGGTGGTGCATCCAGCCAAGGGAAACTGGAAAGGAACGCTCGCAGGTGGGCTGAAATGGCATCTTGAACGTCACGTTTCGGAGGCCGTAGATCGGAAAGGTCTTTCGCAGACCGGAGGCCCAACGCGACCTGGAATCGTCCATCGTCTCGACCGAGATACGAGCGGTGTCATTGTTGTTGCCCGAAATGATGTATCACATCAAATGCTTGCGAAGCAGTTTGAAAAGCGGACAGTACAAAAGACCTATCTCGCGATCACACAGGGCCAGCCGGAGTTTGATCGGGATGAAATCCGCTTGGCTATTGGCGTACATCCGTACCAAAGGGAAAAGATGGCTGTTCGGAGTAGCCATTCAACCAGTCGAGACGCAGTAACACGATTTGAGGTTCTCGAACGATTCAAGGGCGCAGCACTTGTGAAGGTTTTTCCAAAGACTGGCCGAACACATCAGATTCGTGTGCACCTTGCCGCCATTGGGTGTCCGGTGCTCGCCGACGCACTCTATAGTGGACGGTCCTCTATCGAACCAAAATTTTTTGGCAGGCCAAAGAACAGTCCTGCAATTCTCTGTCGTCAGGCGCTTCATGCTGAATCTATAACACTCGATCATCCTGTAACTGGGGAACGAGTGACGTTCTCTTCACCACTTCCATCCGATATCCAGGTTGTGTTGGATGAGCTTCGGAAGTATGCGTCAGTGTCGTGACGGCTGATATTCTGGAACTCGTTCAGGGCGTTACCGAAGCGCCAAAATCAGAGGGTAGCGATATATCTGTGACCGTGCCTCGATTGCCAGCGGCAGTTTGCTCACTCAAAAGGAGTGGGAAAGATAGCGTGAAGCACGTTCCATGAGTAGCGGTACTTTCAACAGAAATATCACCACCATGTTCTCGGAGGATTTTTAGACTTACTGTGAGTCCTAGCCCGGTTCCCTTTGCACCTTTCGTTGATACGAAAAGATTAAATATATCTGGCAACGTTTTCGCTGGTATGCCCGGCCCGTTGTCGGTAACACGAATCCGGACAAGCTCACATTTCTCGTCAATCTCAGTTGTAATATCGACTGTTCCGTCAGGCTGTTCTTCGACAGCGTCAATGGCATTAGTTACGACATTCAAGATGGCTCGTGAGAGGGCTTCTGCGTCACAGAGCAGCATCGGGAAGTTGTCTGGTGCCTGACTACGTAGAGAGATGCCACCGTCTTCTGCTCGCTGCTTCACTGTTTCGACTATATCAGCGAGAAGCGCAGGAATATCTGATGGACTTGGCTCAGGTTTTCGATCTTTGCTGAATGAAAGCAT
>DONH01000453.1 GCA_003509235.1 Planctomycetaceae bacterium | reverse complement strand
TCGCGGTATCAACAGCGATAGCCTGTGTTGCCTGTATTGCAGCCGTGACGTTGTCAGGTGTGAGTCCGCCAGCAAGCGTGATCGGAACTGGTAGATTTGGTGCATCTGCAACGGCCTCCCAATCGACGGTCTGCCCGGTCCCGCCAAGTGCACCGGGATTGGCAGCACGTGAAATACCAGCATCAAGTAATGCCATCGCTGGACGACAACCACACGCGGCTGCTGCATCAATCCATTGACGAGCGGTTGCTAATCGGTCCGGGTCTCTAGATGGCTTCTCAAGTCGTACCACCCGTATGACCGGGTATGGTTTCAATTCATCACACCGCCACGGAGGGTCACTTTTCTCTGGTGCTCCATCAAAGAGACCATGAAGTTGGATCGCATCAAGACCTACTTGTTTTGCGAACGAAAGCATTTCACTTGAAGGCCTTCCCACAAAAACACCAATCCGAATAATCTCATTGGGTAGGTTTTGAGAAATTTCAGTCGCTCGCTTCACGTCGAGGCAGCGCGGAGAGCCCGTAATAAAATTCAAGCCAATAGCATCAGCTCCTGACGCAGCGATCATCATGGCGTCCTCTACTGAGGTCACCCCGCATATTTTGACCTGAAACATAAAATTCCTCGTATTCATCAACAGCATTGCAGTGCTGTTGACCTGCAATGATCCGCAGATTCCGCGTGGGCCTCCTCAGCCGAGTCGATTCACCCAACCGGAAAAGTCTATGCGTTGAGCCAACGGTACAGGAAGACACCAGATTCGGCCGACAATACTTCTGTGCAATCAGGCCCCTTCGTGCTCTAAATACCTCGTAACCTTATTCGAACGTGTCGAGCCCATCCTCGCAACTACATTTATATGTCATCACCGAAAAGTTTTTATCATCTAGCGAGTCGTCCTTTTATGACCGTTCCTCGCGTGGGCTCTTTTCATCCTTCTCCGGACGCCATCAAGGCAATTGATGGATTACTTCGCGTTGTGAAACGGGCTGAAGGCATTGGCCTGCTTGTTGGCCCAACAGGATGCGGAAAATCTCTTCTTTTGTCGTGTCTTCGAGAACGGCTTGAGGGCGACTATGCTGTGGCGATTCTTTCTGGAGCACGGATCTGTACTCGACGCGGATTATGGCAGTCGATTTTGTCAGATCTTGATGAAGCCTATCGTGGCCTCGATGAAGAAGAGTTACGGATTGGACTCGTTGACCGCATTCGTGGGCTTGCTGCGACAGGTTCGGGTCTGGTTGTCCTTGTAGACGACTCACACACTCTTCCACGTCGACTTTTAGAAGAGTTGCGATTGCTCACTGGGGTCGTGACTGCGTACCCTGCAGTCCACCTCGTACTTGCCGGTACAATCCGTCTCGAGGAAATGTTGGGAGAGCCTGATTTAGAGGGAATTGCACAGCGAATAGCGGTGCGTGGGTATTTGGAGACACTCGACTACGAAGAAACATGCCGATATGTTCGCACGCAGATGTACTGTGCTGGACTCGATTGGGATACAAAGTTTGAGCCAGAGTGTGACGCCGTAGTGTTTTCACTTACAGAGGGTGTTCCACGACTCATCAATCAACTCTGTGATCAGGCCATGCGGTTGGCTGAGCAGAGGAATGTAGAGCAAGCCGGCAAACATGACCTCGCATCTGCATGGGAGGAAATTCAATGCCTTCCCGCACCATCGTCATTGCAAAGTGAAATATCGGGTACGAGCATGCGCTCTGATGCCGATGAGTTGGAGCAATCCGGTGCACCATGTGATGTCGAAGCAGATTACGCTGATGAAGAGGTAGTTGAGGAAAGCTGCTTCGGCAATGACGCGGAGTCAGCGGTCATCGAGTTTGGAACTCTTGAGGAAGACTGCTACTCAAATGACCAGCACATGGAAAGAGATGTTTCAGCTGACAGTACGACACTTACTTTTGCGGAGGGATTTTCTGCTGAGAGCCATACACCTCAGGGAAAAAATGAAGAACAGCAGTGGGACGAGGCTGAACCGTCTTCTATTGGCTTTGAAGAATCTCAGCAGGCTACGGAGTTTGCCGTCGAATCTTTGATTAAAGAGGCGCAGCAGGGGCTTGGAAATTATTCCTGTATAGATGAGGAAAGAAAGCAAACATCACCTTACCCGGAAGATGATTTTCGCATTGGGTCTGACGTAGAACTCGTGTTCGATCCACCGTTTGGTTCAGATGCTGAAGCAAAACGTCCAGACCCGTTTGCGGAATGTTTCGCAGAAGAAGAAGAGGTTGTTGAGCGTTTCGTTATGGAAGGCCCGGATGATTTTCACCGTCATCTGCATGTTGCCAGTCGAGAGGGGCAGTCTATCAATCGACGTATTTCCGAATTGTCTGTGACTGACCCACTTGAAAAGAAGCAAAATAACGTTGCAACAAAAGAGAACGCAGCACTCCCATCAGCTTCTCTTGAAACGACTAAGCACATTGAGGAACAGTATGCCCAAGACGGGTTCGATGATTCAGATATGGTCGTTATTGAGGAGGATCGGTATCCCGATCCAAATAGTACGAACTCAACCGTTGCTGCAGTACGACTTGGAGACTACTCACGGCTTTTTGCACGCCTTCGCCGAGGCGGATAGATGGAATCCTCAAGGAGTAGGATTAATTACAGCAACAGATAAACGGTGACCGCTGACGCTTGAATGAATCGTCTTTTCTGTGTCAGTTGCTTGGCGGAACATGGCCTGTTTTCGTCCACCAGGCCTTTGTTTCTCGTGAGCCATCCGACTTGCTGGCACTTGACGCACCATCTTGAATACAACGGCAGTGATCTTTTTGCCGGGTCGCTGGTCTTGTTCTTTGATGAGTGAGGCTCCGACACGACTTTTTTTGCCTGTGTTGATGCTTGTGTGTTCATGAAGGAGGCGTTCGTGAAAAATCAGAAACCATGCATTGGTATCCTCACCAGCGGCGGTGATTGTCCGGGGCTCAATGCGGTTATACGAGCAACTGTCCTGTCTTCCGAGCGGCTTGGTTTTTCGTGTATTGGTTTTCTGCGTGGGTACGAAGGACTTGTTGATCCGGTTGAATACATGCCACTAACACCGGCGAATACAAGTGGTATCCTCACTCAGGGTGGGACGATTCTTGGCTCAACAAATCGCGGTCGATTTGCAGCAACTACTGGTGAAGATAATCGTTTGTCCATTGACCCAGATTTGTTGGCCGGTGCTGCCCAGACTGTCCGTCAACTCGATGTTTGTGGCCTGGTCTGTATCGGAGGAGATGGCTCCCTTGCAATTGCAGATCAGTTTCATCAGTTCGGCATTCCTGTAGTCGGAGTCCCCAAAACAATCGATAACGATCTTGGTGCAACTGCATTTACGTTTGGTTTTGATTCTGCTGTATCAGCCGCGACTGACGCGCTAGACAGGTTGCGAACAACTGCAGCGAGTCACGAACGAATTATGGTGCTCGAGGTGATGGGTCGTCATGCCGGGTGGATCGCTCTGCATGCCGGGATTGCCGGGGGAGCCGATATTATTTTAATCCCTGAAATTTCATGGACCTTCGAGAGTGTCTGTCGGAAAATCATGGATCGTGAATCAGTAGGTCGGCGGGACTCGTTGCTCGTTGTTGCTGAAGGGGCAACGTTGCCGACGGGTGATATGGTTTGTAGGACATCAATAAATGTGAACGAGCAGGTAAAACTTGGTGGAATCGGTCAGGTTGTTGCAGGAGAAATTGCTCAACGATTAGATAGGCAGACACGCACTGTTGTTCTCGGGCATCTTCAGCGTGGTGGAAGCCCGACTACGTTCGACAGAGTTCTTGCGACAGAGTTCGGTGTTTTGGCCGTGCAAATGATTCATGAAGGGCGTTTTGGCGAGATGGTATGCTACCTGCCACCAGAAATTGAGAGTGTGCCCATTGCTTCGGCGATAAAACGACTCTCCCGAGTCGACCCAGATGGTTCGGCCGTGCGAACTGGTCGTGGGTTGGGAATAAGTTTTGGGGACACATGCTGACGTACAGCGCGAGTTCCACTGAAAAATTTGGGTGAGGAGCAGAACATGTCATCGAATGATAAGGCGGCAGGACGAGTTGCAAGTGTGATGCAGGAGCATCGCTCATTTCCGCCATCAAAAGACTTTTCAAGTCGATCTCGTATCGGTTCGATGGAAGCGTACCAAGCCCTCTATGATCAGGCTAAAAACGATCCAAATGGTTTCTGGGCAGAGCGGGCTGAATCATTACCGTGGATGAAGCCATATGACGAAGTGTTGAGATGGGATGCTCCACATGCAGAGTGGTTTGTGGGCGGGCAGACAAATGCTTCAGCAGCATG
>DONH01000039.1 GCA_003509235.1 Planctomycetaceae bacterium | reverse complement strand
TTTCTGCTGATTGCGACACGTACTCATCAAGTGGGGATTGAAGGGGTTTCCCAGCGAGTGTTTCCTCCAGTTTTTTTCCTTTGAGAGGTCTCTTTTTTACCGCACCCCGTAGTTGTTGAACTTGCGCGGCAGACTCGACGTACGGTGCAATTACACCAGAAGCTCCTCCATCAATCACCATGGTTGCCGTGTAGGGATCTGGTGATGGAATTCGGACAAGCGTTGGCAGGCCTATGCCGTTGTATGCGTGACACATCCAGCTCAACTGAGATCGGTCAATCGCGATATGCTCAGTATCAATGAATATAAAATCAAGGTCACAATCTGCCACAACTTCGGGCCACTTCGGCGATGGTGATACGATGAGTGTCCCGAAGACAGGGATCCCTCCGCGGATTCGATTCCGGAGTTCATATGGCGTCATGGAGTTATCCTGAGTTTGCCAAAGTGAATGTGCGTTCGTGGTTTTGTTGGAGTCCCGCTATCCCAGACACAACGATAGTCACCTGGGGTAACCTCATGAAGCGTCGGGTATGAGTTCTTAATGCCAGCATGATAAAGCGTTTGTTCTTTCCCCCATACTCCTCCGGCAGGCTTGGTTTTATATCGCAATGAGGTTCGCCCACCATTTGGGAAGCCAGGTGCAGTATCTCCTTGCGATGGACCATCGTTATAGACATAAATGTGGGAACCAGTTGCCGATTTACCAAAGTAACCCTTTGCTTTTGCGTTATAAAGGCTCGTTTCTGGTTTAGATGCTGACCATGTATGGCCTCCATCGGTGCTTACACTGGAATATGCTTGCGGTGGAGAGGTTGTCAGATTTGTCTGGTCATAGTCGGCTGTTCTCATAACAATTTTGAGCTCACCTTCGGTTTCTCCTCTGGCAATATTTCCTTCATGAAGAAAAACACGAGCGTTTGTAGGCTGTGGAATAAATGCTTCAAGCCTCCACTCCAAAAGACTTGTGCTGCTGAGAATAAAATGGTCGCGTGAGCCACGAGGATCGGCAGCCAAAGTATTGCGATGTGCGGGGAGAAGAAAACGAGATGAACCGTTGATTTCAGTTTGAATCGGCGCAGCATTTAAAATGAGTGGGCCCGTGTACAGCATGGCCATTTCCACCTGGCTCCACGAGCTGCCACCGTCTGGAGTAAACGCTGCAGCCAGCGTTGATTCTTCGCTATTTCGCTGTGCGATTGGGCATCGCATACAGAAGCACCAGATAATATCCTGTCCTGGTGCTTGGTAGAGAACCGGATTGGCGTAACAGAATTGCACAGCACCCTGTCGCTCGGTGTGGTCAAAAATGACAACAGGTGATTCCCAGGTGTCACCATCATCTTTTGAACGTGTTGCAAAGATATCACCCATGTCTTTTTTGCCATTTCTCATTGCGCCATACGTGACTATCAGATGATTTTTTTTATTACCTGAAATGATAAAAGGCTGCCAGATTCGCCAAGCTTGTGGATGTTGGTTCACGTGCCGAATTGTTCGGACGTCAGTAACATCGCCGGAATATGTTGGTTCTTCACCAGCAGCACGAGTTGCCATGCATTTAAGGCACATGAATGCAAATAAATGAAGGGAAAGAAGAAAAATAATTGGTTTCATAACTGATTCGTTTCCGAGGGTATCTCACTTCTTCTTGCGAACTGGAACGGCATCTGTTTTTGGAAGCCATTGTGCATGATTATTTTTGATATCGATAAACTCTGGTTGCCATGCAAGGTTCGTCCATTCATTTGGGTCTTGCGAATGATCGTAGAGTTCCTCACCTCCGTCGGCGTAGCGAATATATCGCCACTTGCGTGATCGGACTGCGTGGTTTCCTTGTCCGTGTGTTGTAAGAGCTGGTCGGTCCCACTGTTGCTCTGGGTTTCTGAGAAGGGGTTCAATGTTCTGGCCGTCGAGTGACGAAACAAGAGGCAGTGAGCAAAGCGTATTCAGTGTGGGAAACAGATCGATCATGCCAACAGGTTGATCGCAGATTGTATTTTTCTCAGTGATGCCTGGTGCAACGATAATAAATGGAATTCGAGTAGATCGCTCCCAGAGTGTAAATTTGTGTAGATGTCTTTTTTCACCGAAGTGCCATCCATGATCTGACCATAAAACAATGATTGTGTTATCCGCATGTTGGCTCTGCTCGACTGCGTCGATGAGTCGACCAACCATTGCATCGGCAAATGAGATACTGGCGAGATAGGCCTGTAATAGTTCTTTGTATCTTCCTTTTTGAAGAATGAGTTCATAGTCTTTCCGTCGTTGGGCTGCAAACTTCAGGGCCGTTGTGGGAAGATCGTCGAGGTCGTCCGCCTTGAGTGGTGGTTTCCGCAGATCTTCTTCGACATACCAGTCGAAGTATTCCTTTGGTGCGTAAAACGGAAGATGCGGCCGATAGATTCCAGCGGCAAGAAAAAATGGTTCGTTGGGTGCATTTTCAAGAAAGTTGATGGCCCATTTCACCATCTTGCCATCACCAGTTTCGAGGTCTTCTTTATCGAGTGGTCCCCAATCAAATTCACGAGGATTTTTTGGCGGTTTTTTCAAGGCTTTCACGCTCGGAAGATTGTTGAGCGGAAAGCCGGATGGGAAATGAAAATTACTTACGTCCAGTCCGCTATGCAGTTGATTCTGATAATGGCCATCAAAAGCTTGCGCAAAGTACTCATCCCAGTCTGACGTTCTATTAAAGCCTGGCATGTGATGATAAATCTTTCCACCACCGGCGACATGATAGCCATTCTCTTTGAAGTGTTTCGGGATAGAGGGAATCCCCGGCATTGCTTCATGCCACCGAACACCATTGTCATAGATGCCGGTACTTCCGGGTTGTCGGCCAGTAAGTGTAGCCACACGTGATGCATTGCATACTGGCGCAGCGCAGTGAGCGTTCGTAAACAACATTCCCTTTTCTGCCAGGCGGTCGATATGTGGTGTCTGGACATCTTGTTGGGTGTGTAGGCAGCCAGCCCAATCATTCATGTCATCAAGCACGATCATCAGAACATTAGGTCGTGCTGCTAATACGTATTCAGTGAGCAAGGTCGTGGCGGTAACGTGTACGAGAATCACCCAAAGAATGGACCCCACGAACTGTGTGCATGACAGTTCTTGTTTTATCTGCACCAGACTTTTGTATAGTCGAAGGAAGTATTTTTGCTTGTTCATGTGAGTTGGATATGGAGATAGTGGCTCAGAGAGATTTGAGTTCTTCAATTGATAGTTGGCAGATCTCGATATCTTCTTTATTCACCGAGTAGATAAGCCAAAGTTTTTTCGCCATCACAACTGAATGAGGGTATGCGTAGCCATTTCCCTTCGCCTTTCCTTTTTGTCGAAGAGGTGGTGCAATAAAACGAATGACTGCACAGCGATCGAAATTGAGCCCGTCATCAGATAGGGAGATTGCGAGCATCGATCGCCCACCGTGTTTTGGAGACATGGGAAGAACGTTATTGATGACGTAGAAAATTCCGCTGGGTAGCCTGCCCGAGTTGGACCGCGCGCACGCATCTGGAAAATCTGTACGGATCGGCACGCTCCAGTGTGCTCCATGATCAGCGGAAAAGGTGACGTAATTTCGTCGACTCTTGGTTGCTTCAACATCGGCACGGGACGTTGCAATCGTACTGCCTGCATCTCGAAAAAGTCGTACCCACGTGCCGTCATCAAGTTGCCAGGGTGGACTGGGTTCTGTCATTCGGTGTTTATCATCTGAATCGGGATGAATTTTTGGTCCAAAAATCAGTTGTGGAAGATTGGCAGGCTGCCCCAGGTAGGTATTAATTTTTTTGATGAGAGTTTCTTGCCCTTTTGCAAAGTTTGGCAGGTCATAAATACGTGTGTGGAGACCGCCTGAAACCCAGAAGATATCACCAAGGCTTCCGTCAACAAAAACTTTGCGGGCGAGTAAGCCAACCCGTTTTCGAGACACTTCATTGAAACGAAAAATCTTATCTTTCAAATCTATATCAACAACTGAAATTGCAAATAATTCATTATCAATTTCACAAAATCCTTGTGACGTTTGAAATGCACCTGGCTTGATCGTTTCGGAGGCTGGGATGTTGGGTGCCAAGGGTGGAAAGAGGGTGCGCGGTGCGGTCCATGTTTGTCCTTGATCACTTGAAAAGCAGAAGACGCCATGCTGGCCAGAAGTATTCTCATCGCGGACCTGAGTGTCCCAGCACGCGAAGAGGTGATTTTCAAATTTTGCCAGATATGGGTGATGATTAAACATACCAGTGTCTGGAGTGGCATATTTGAGCGTTTCCACTTTGATTTTTTTCAGGAAACGGTAGCGGAAGTCGAGCTGTTCGTCGGCTGACCATTGAAGATGATGAGAGACGACTGGCTCTGAAAATACCTCTGTTGCCAGCGTGGGTTGAAAACCACCAACACGAGTCAGGGTAAGAAGAATTCCAATGAAACGCAGAACGGACAGCATGCTCATTGCTACTCCACGAGATATTCTGGATAAAGCCAGGTGTGTTTTTTTCCATCAGATTTTTTTTTCACTAGCTGTACCTCTTGCTTTAGGCGTTCAAGTTTTTCAGGCTCAAGTAACGGGTCATGTGTTTCCCGACGCCAGACAGTCAGCCGTTGTTTAAGATCATCAAGAACAGTCGAATACTCTGGAATTTCAGCAAGGTTTTTAAATTCATAGGGATCGTCCTGTAGATCATACAGCTGAAATCTCGGTGGCTGTCGCATAATCGCATATGCTTTTCGAACTTCGTGAGGCGCACTAGCTATCATCGCTGGAATGTCGAAACGACCTGCATAATCTTGGTCGTCATAATCCTTTTGAAGTTTTGCAATCGTTTTTTCATAGTCTGGGTGGACCGTGTCAGGAAGCAGGCTCTCGATGAGTTTGTATCGCCTATTTCTGACACAACGTTGTGGGAAAAAGTTTGGTGCTGCTGCATGGGTGTGATACTCAGCAAAGAAATGCTCCCGCCAACTTACGGGCTGGCCCTTAAACAGGGGTTGAAGAGTTTCTCCCGGTAAACCATCGACCTTTTCAGCACCTGCCGCGTCGAGGACCGTTGGCATGATATCGAGCGTCGAGACAAGTTTGTTACAGATATGTGGTTTTATCTGACCGCGCCATCGCATGATCATTGGAATTCGTAGGCCGCCTTCATAGCATGTGCGTTTACTTCGCAGCATGTCAGCCCCATGATCACCGATATAAATCACGATTGTATTCTCACCCTTCCCGGAATCTTCCAGGACTTGTAAGAGATCACCAATCAGAGAGTCGAGGCGACTCATGCAGTTGTAATAGTCGGCTGCCAGATCACGAAATGCTGGTGAATCAACACCCATAAATGCCATGGGTGTAACGTCGTCCCTCTTCTGAGGTTTTTTGGGTAACCCATCGACCTGTCGAATCCACGGGTCGTGTGCATCAGGATAGTTCACACTTAAGAAAAAAGGTTTATCGCCAGCACTGATAAATTCCTTGGCGTGTCTAGCGTAGTCAGCAAGGCCATTGCGTTGGAAGTTCGCTGTTGAAATTTCATGGAGATCAAACGGGAAAGCAGAAGCTGGGTTGATATGGAGCTTGCCAATTAACCCTGTTCGATAGCCAGTTTTTTTCAAGATACGAGGTAGATTGGGAGTCGTGTCATGATAGAGCCGAAAACCCCATGTTGCGAGGCCGATCTGACCATGCTGGTGCGGATATAAACCAGTGAGAAAACTGGCCCTCGACTGACTGCAGCCAGCCTGCGGAACGTAAGCATTTCGAAAGAGAAGGCCTTCTTCTGCAAGACGATCGATATTTGGAGTCCGCGCGTAAGGGTCGCCATAGCAACCGACCTCAGGGCCGTTATCCTCTGAGACAATTAAAAGTATATTTGGTTGGCTGCCATCTGCAGTAAACGTAGTCGTGAGCGTTGTTACAATTACCATAAAAAAATAAATTCTTCTGTCTGCCATTTTTATTCCTTTATCCAAGCAAGGTTGAATCGAGCGAGTGTAAGATTCGCATAGGCCCAGTCTCGATTTCTTTTGATCTTTGGCTGTGCAATACCAGATTCATAGAAGCACAAGATAGTTCCATCATCGAGTACAGCGAGATCACTATATGCGCTCGGTCCGGGTTCGATTGTTTTACTTGTAGACCATGACATGCCGTCATCATGACTGACATGGATAGTAAGATTTTTTCTCGCCGAGTGCTTTCGTTTCGTCACCTGCACGTTCGAGAACAGAATTGCAGCATCCTCCCCTGTATGTGATCGCAAGCTAGTCACGCCTGCCATGCAACCGGGCTCCTTGATTTCTTTGATGATGTCAGGAGACGACCATCCTGTTCCACCATCATCGCTGAAAGATACAAGCCTGCGCTGACGTGGATCACCATTTCTGGTAGTCAGCATGACGCTGCCGTCAGATAACTCGACAACGTTTGCTTCACCGCCACCGATCATGGAAATCTCTTCGGTTGACCATGTTGTGCCGCCGTCATCACTAACGAGCGTCGTCGCAACACCTTTTGTTGTCCTCGTAGGTCGATAGTCAGCTAACCAGATCGGAACAACGAGTCTTTTGCTGGTAAGTTCAATGCCGTGCCCGGGCCCGGTTGCAATAGCCTGCCAATCAATGACAGAGCGGCATGTATCAAGAGCTTTTGTGATCTCTCTCGGTGACGACCACGTTTTGCCGTCATCGTCGCTGTGAATGATGAAGCAACGCATGTATTCAACACAGTACACGAGATGAATACGGCCCGAATGGGTTGCGATTGCTACGGGATTATTTACCGTCTGTTCATCTGGACCTCCCATATCTTTACCTTCTTTTCCTGGAGGAAGGACCGGGTTTCGTGGTAGTCGGGGGCCAAGGTGAGCAACCTGAAAGGGTGGAGAAAATGTCTTCCCACGATCGGTGCTTCGTCGCATCAAAATTTCAATTTCACCACGGTCGGCATTTCGAAATTTTCTCCCTTCGCAGTACGCTAAGATCGTATTCTCACGAGTGACCACGATTCCAGGAATTCTGTAGAGCGTGTAGCCATCCGTTTGTTCTTTAAAAAGCACACTCTTCTTGAAAATAGGACGAACTTCTACCGCTCGTGCCACCATTGCTAAGTTCTGTAGCAGTAAGAAGAGGATAAGTCGGACAAAAAGTCGAGAGAAGTAGTGGGAATACATCATGGATGGACTGTGCCCCCCAACCGTCTCGCAAACATCTTGTCCATCTGTTCGCTCATGATTTGAA
>DONH01000413.1 GCA_003509235.1 Planctomycetaceae bacterium | reverse complement strand
GAGTTTCCAGCAAACCGACCAGTCAGGAAGGTGTATCGGGAAGGCGTGCACACCGAACTGCTTACATACGCTCGGGTGAACTTCATTCCCTCTTCTGCCATACGGTCGAGATTTGGCGTGTACGTGTCGCCCCCAAAAGCGGCAATGCTTGACGGGTTCTGATCATCGATCAGGAACATGATGATGTTTGGGCGCTCTCCACGAGCAGTAGGAACAACAATTGCTGATGAACAGAGCATTAAAAATGCTAAGAAGCGTTTCATGAAGAGGTGCCTTTGCTGCGAGACGAATTGGCGACTTTTTGAATTTTGTATTTAGTTATTTAATGGCACTTGGATTGCCTGATACGCGGTTTGTAAATAACGCTAGTCTTTTAATGTTTTTGAAAAGAATTCCAACACCAATTGCTTCGATTCAGGTGTTTGAAATTCTTTGCCACCATGCCCGGCGTTCGCTATCACTTTTAGTTCCGATCGTGCTCCAGCAGTCAAAAGCTTTTCATGTAATCTCTGGCTTTGTGATAGCGGAACACCAGGATCTTTTTCGCCATGCATAATTAGAAATGGTGGGTCGTCTGCTGAAACCTGATGCAGAGCGCTCGCTTGTTTGGCTAATGCTGGTACGTCTCGGACCGTTGCTCCAAGTAACTTTGCGCCGTTTGATTGTGCAATATCGTCTTCAGTTCTGGTTTCTGAGATTGTATTTGGAGGCATGGTCAGGAGGTCTGTCGGGCCAAACCAATCACAGACAGCCTGCACGCGGCTCGAGATTTTTTCCATACTGGGGGCGTCGAGCGTTCCCAAAAGAGCTACCAGGTGACCGCCGGCTGAACTGCCCCATGCCCCAATTCGATCTGCATCGAGATTGAATGATGCGGCATTCTCACGAATCCAGCGGACTGCTGCGCGGCAATCGTCAATTTGAGCGGGCCACTGGGCTTCATGCGTTAATCGGTAATTTATGCTGGCAACAGCAAAACCGTGAGCAGCCAGCCACGCCGCTGGACAACGGTCTTTGGAGCCATTCTTCCAACCGCCTCCGTGCACCCAAACAACAACCGGCAGCGTGCCCGAGGCTTTCTTGGGTCGATAGAGATCAAGCCGGATTTTTTGTTCATTAACTGTTGCGAAAGTGATATCGCGTAGAACGTCAACACCTTCAGGGGCGGGCGTGAGTCTTCTTGGTAACGTGTCTTTTTCACCTACCTGGGCTTGTAGTGACCCAAGAAATGGCATGAATAAGCAAGCCAGAAACAGGGTCAAAAATATATTTTTAGAAAACAATGTAATTGCCTTTACTCGCTCTTACGTTTTTCGCGTGCTGCTTTCTTTTCTTCTTTTGACATGTTCTTGGCTGGTGCACCGGCATCATGATTCCAGCGTTTTTCTTGATTGCTTACCGGTTGTGCCATTTCGTCCAGCCAGGCATTGTATTTATCCGTGAGTTCGGAAACCACCTTTGGGTGTTCTGCAGCAAGGTCGGTGGCTTCGCTGAGGTCCTTTTCAAGATCAAAGAGCTCAATACGATCCTTCTCTGCGACGAGTTTCCAGTCTCCGGAACGAATGGCCCACTTTCCTTTGGCTCCTGCAGAGCTCCAGTACAACTCATTGTGGAGTTTGTTGGTTTCACCTCTGATTGCTGGCAAAATGCTCGTTCCATCTAGAGGCTTGTCCTTCGGCATGGGAAGTCCTGCGGCGTCAAGAGCTGTAGCAAACAGGTCGATTGACCACATGGGTACGTCACACGTTGTCCCTCCCTCTAATTGAGTTGGCCAGGACACAATAAACGGGACATGGATTCCGCCCTCGTAGTCCATCTGCTTGAAGCCACGAAGGGGTGCATTGTTGGCGTGCATGGTGCCCGAGCCACCGTTGTCGGTAAGAAAGATGAGCAGTGTGTTGTCAAATAAGGCGTGCTTCTTCAGCGAGTTCACGATCTCCCCTACTCCCATGTCGAGGTGCTTGATCATGGCCATAAGAGTATCGCGTGTTTCGTCTCCGGTGACCTGCTTGATATCTTCTTCAGGAGCCTCGGGTGGCGCGTGCACCGCATTGTAAGCAACATAAAGAAAGAACGGTTCGTCTTTGTGTCGCCCGATGAAGTCGACTGCCTCTTCAGTGATGCGAGTGGTGAGGTACCCTTCTTCTTTGATGGGTGTGAGGCCACGATAAATAGGATGACTCATATCTGAGTGGTCAAAGTATGAATGTGCCCCGCGTCCCATGAAGCCGTAGAACTCATCGAATCCACGATTCATCGCATGGTACTCTTCAGTGAGGCCAAGATGCCACTTGCCGAGGGCACCAGAGACATAACCGGCTGGCTCGAGTCGCTGGGGGAGAAACACCTCATCGAGTGGAACACCGGAGCCCCCCTCCCCTGCTGTATAGATTCCAAATCGTTGCTGATACCGTCCAGTCATCAGTCCGGCCCGAGTCGGTGAACACACATGCCCACTCGTGTAGCCCTGAGTGCAGATAGTGGATGAATTTGCAAGCGCGTCGATATTCGGCGTGCTGACTTCTGGTGGGGAGTACGGGTTGTAACTGACGTCAGCATAGCCCTGATCATCTGTGAGGATAATGACAATGTTCGGTTTATCTGCGCCCATGACAATGCACGGCAAACAAAGAAAACTAAAAAGTGCTACTTGTGTCACGCATCGATGTATCGTGGTCACGTGGTTCAGCTCCCCGTCTACTCGAATAGGTAAAGGTGCAGATCTTTTTCAGGCTGCTCGCGAATTAAGAATCATTCGTTATGGCATGGTCGATCAAACGACTGGATCGCTGCCCGTTCGTCTCATTTTCGTTTTTTTCTACTTTTCTTTTCTTTCTTTTCTTCATGCGTGACACTGCGAATATATGCTTCGGTTTCACTCTGCGTGAGTGAGCCAGACGTGTCTCCGTCGGCCCGTTTGAAAATATTTTCAATATGATTGCCGCTTGTACAAATGCTGGCAAACTCTTTGATGGAGAGTGTGTCGTCTTTATTTTCATCTGCTTGATCAAACCATTTGTCTGGTGTTATTCGTGAGAGCTTCCACCACGACACGCCACTAAGTGCTTTGTTGAATTCAGTTGCGTTAAGCGCTCCATCGCCGTCTTGGTCCGTCTTGCGAAATGAGTCAGGGCCATGCTTCGGTGAGTAATAAATCTGTTCGCTGAACTCACCGTAGCTGATCGATTTGCTGCCATCTTGGTCCACCATGTTGAACAATTCTTGCTCTGTCATCGTGAGACGTTTTTCTCCAAGGGATGACGTCTTGCCTATTGGTGGAGTGAAAGTAATGGTCTTAATTTGCCCGTCTTTTCCGCAGGAGGCTTTTACGCCAAACCCCACCTGCGGTTCGTGTTTGCTTTTTCCTGAGAATCCGACGAAGTAGACTTTTGACTTTGAGCCCAGTTGAAGCCTGCGAAGGCTTTCACCAGTCTGCTGGACATCAAATGCCTTCCCCGAGGAGTCGACGCGTCTCAGCGTGCCAACGACAATCGCACTGTCTGCGCCTTTGCTATTCGGTTTTGCATAGACATTCGCAGAGCTGACAAAGAAAATGCCGATCAAAACGGCAGCTACTGTACAAAATGATTTTAGCTTCATGTGAATAGCTCCAAGATAGGTGGTTCTTCGTCACCGACGGTCATAGGGCGACCGGAAGGTGAGGTTGCTGGTTTTTCAATGTCCATACCGGCCGCGTATGCGATGCTCGCATGAAAGGCTCCAACCGAGACAGCATTGTCTTCTGGGTAATAGCCGGCATCGTCACTCTTTCCGTAAACAAACCCCGCTTTGGTACCCCCACCGGCAAGAACAGTTGAAAAGCAAACCGGGTGATGACTCCGACCATCACCACTAAAGTCGGGTTTGCGGCCAAATTCCGTTGCGACAACGACCAGCGTTGAGTCGAGCATTCCTCGCTGTTCAAGGTCAGTTATGAGTGCCGTAAATGCTTGGTCGAAGACAGGTGCTACTTCACTCATTTCATCGGCAAGTGCTTTATGGTGATCCCAGCCATCATGCTTTACTTCCACAAAGCGGACACCAGAATCAACCAGTCGTCGAGCGAGCAGGCATCCCTGACCAAATGAGTTGGTTCCGTAGGCTTCACGCTGTTCATGAGACTCGCCAGACAGGTCGAAAGCCTGCAACTCCTTGCTCTTCATTAATGCGAGGGCATCGTCGTAGAACCCGTTGTATGCGTTGACTCTCTTGTCATTAAACTTTTTTCGAAAGTCTGCATCGAGTCCGTTCAGTAATGCGAGGCGGTTTTTTGCCTCAGCAGTGCTTCCAATTGATTTGACATCATTAATGCCCTGAGAAGGATCACCAATCGCGAGAGGCGCATAGCTTGAAGGGAAGAATCCATTACCCTGGTCAGAGCGGCGATTGATGCAGACGCTTGATGGTAATGTGTCACTACTTCGGCCAAGATAGTGGGATCCCCAGGCTCCGAGGTTGGGGTGGAGGATCGTGCCGCGTTTTTCAAAGGCAGTCCGCATGAAGTATTGTGCTGGTGCATGGACGCCAATCTTTGCCTCCATCGAGCGAATTAGGCAGACGCGATCTGCTACCGTTGCAAACTGTGGAAAGAAATTGGTGACTTGGAAATCAGCTGATGTGCTTATCGTCTTCGCTGGGCCTTTGGATTTTCCCGCTTTTGGGTCAAATGAGTCGATGTGACTCAAGCCGCCACTGAGCATCAACCAGATCACGCGTTTTGCTTTGCCGAAGGCGGCGGGTTTTGGGTCGGCCGGG
>DONH01000263.1 GCA_003509235.1 Planctomycetaceae bacterium | reverse complement strand
ACAAAGCGGCATTTATTAACAGTTCAAAAGACACCCTCACTTCTTATGGAATTTCACCAAGCAAAAGCGAGAGGTCACAGTTCTGCAAGTGGAAACGGCAACCCCCTGTGCCGCAGTGAAAACCTCTAACCAACTAACGGTAGAAGGCATCTCCATCAAATGCTCAACAGGGGTGATTACCTGATGTGAGACGGCACTGTTTGACATGGGAGCCTTATGACAACTCAGACGGGCCAATATAATCAGCATCTGACCAAGCAAGGATTGGATAGAAAATAATTTGCAGGAACATGAGGCGCAGTTTAAATGGAATACCTTTTCCGAAACTTCTAGATATTCCGTGAGTGATGACTATCGCTACAACAACATTAACAACCGGTATAAGTAAGAGCAGCAACCACCACCAAGGACGCCCAATCATTTTCAGAATGAGATACAGATTAAAGATTGGTATCAAAGCGCCCCAGCCGGGCTGTCCACCTTTGGTAAAACCCTCCACCAAGAGGCTACTATCGCAACAAACACAGCAAGATCACCAGGCCGGCGATAGGGTTGGGATCGCCTTGTATCTGCTGAGCAACGACAGGAAGGTTCATTTTGATTTCTCCGCCTAAAGAAGAGTAAGACCACAACTAGACATCGGTATTTCAGCAACCTCTCGCCAGTTCTGGACACCAAATTGATTGCTCACCAGATACATGTTGCAAGATTGACACTACCAGCCCTCTTTTAAGAGCACATATCATTTTTGTATTATTGGTGACGCTGCGATCATTAAATAGATCTTCAGTTCGTCTCACACTGACACCACACATGGCTTTGCACGAAATACCGCACCAAACCACAAGCAGGCTAAGGGGCCGATATTACAGCCGGCTAGGGTGGGTCGTAGACCCAGTTTAAAGCAAGATAATGAGCATTTTTTAAAACCACTTCCGACCAGGTTTGCGGTCCACGATCATACACGATGTGCTTTCAGTCTGACCTGCACTTCGTCCAACATGGCCCCAAACAAAGCATCTTCTCGTTGGCTTTCCTGTGGGCCTTCTCTCATGCCCGGAGTCTACTCAATCTGTGCATGCAGACAGTCAGATGAGCCTCTTTGTCAAATAGGAAACGCATTGGCTCCTTTACTCTCGTTCTCTGTATGCATCCATGACTACTCAGAAGCATGCTCTTGTTGATTTCATTCATTTGTGCGGGCTTTGAACTGCTGTCTCTACTTCACAGCTCTCTGCAAAAGCACCTGCAACCAGAAACCAGTTGATCCATGCTCTTGATGAATGTTTCCACAACCCGACGCCACAGGAAGACGCTTCACAAAGAGTCTTCGTCTCTTGCTGAATTAATATTTGTTTTGATTGGCAGCCCATCCATTTCTGCTTTAAGATCGTCAAAAAGTTCAGCTGCCTCCTTGCCAGGAACACGAGTCTTCTCACACCCAAGAATGGCTTCACAGGTAATAGTGATAAAAAGGCTGGAGTCCATGTTTACTGCGCGTTTAAAAAACCCGTCAGCAGGAGAACCATGAAAACCTGCTGACGGGCCCACACAAGAGATCTTTCTAGTTGCCATAAATGACATCATACGGGATTTCGTGTTGCACAATACTCCGCCACGAATGCGAAAGGCAGAGCAACACGTGGCGGAATATTTGTTGCGAAAGTTACAAAGGATACGTCATGCAAAATGTCCTTGTTCACGATGGGTCGTCACTATCCGAAATACGAAACCTTTAAATGTCTCTGCTACGAATAGGCCTGATACACTGATTAGCCAAGAAGCGCACGAAAAAAGCGCTGCCCAGACCTGACAACACCGGGGCAACATTTTTTCATCAAAAGTAGAAAGTTAAAGACTTTTTGATGTTTCCGAAACGTCTAGCGTCCCATGAGGATGGGTGCAAGAGAGCGAACTTATTCAATAGGATTCACTCGCACGGAAAAGAGTCATCGCGGCAGACGGAGGAATAGGCAGAAGGGAACCAAGGGGTGCCCGCCATTCCCTATCACTTACTATAAGGCATAAATAAAGCCCACAAAAATGACTCTGGAATCTACCCAGCATACACACAATGAAACTTTGATTCTTTTATCTTAAGCATCAACAAGAGGATGATTTCCAATAAAAAAGCCATCCCAGGGGCAAGCTGGGATGGCTCTCGCTTTCTGAGTCGTTCAGCAACTGCTACTTGTTGCGAACTCTCTATATGCAACCTACTCTCACTTGGAAAACAAAAGCAAGCATTCGGTCGGAAAGTAACATTCGATTGGATCGAACAGACCATTATGATGCCTAACGACCATTAACGGTGGCCGATAATGCAACAAAAATCATTTCTCGCTAGCCTCTTTATTGCTCAGTGGATTCATAAGAAATGCTCGACGTCCACCTGTAAGGCAACAGTCACCACCAAGAGACACTTGATCAGCTTTTGCCTCGATCTCTGGCTTGTGCCAGTCTTCAATCTCTTGCTTGATCCTCGCGACTACATCAGAGTGTTCCGCTGAACATTCATTCTTTTCGTGAGGGTCTTCAGCCACGTTGTACAGTCGGACCGGGGCCTGATCCCAAACATGAAGGTTATGATACTTCGTTGTATCCGATCCGTTATACCGTACAAGAAGTTTCCAGTCGCCCTCAACACACCAGAGATATTGTAGTGTTTCATCTGGATGACCAAGTGTCATGTTATGTGTTGCATTACAAACACCAAAAACACGTTTCCGGGCACTTCGCTTTTTTGCGTCAAGAAGATTGACACCCGGGAGATCATCTGGAGCCTCGACATCTGCTGCCGCTGCAATCGTAGGAAATAGATCGATTGCATGGGCGAAACGCTTTGATCGTTCCGGCTTTACTGTCCCTGGCCATGAGATCATGATTGGCGTTCGAATCCCATTCTCATACGGTGAACTCTTCGACCGCTGAGCATAGCCTTTCCATAGTTTCTGATTTGGATCATTCGCATTGGTACTTGGCGCTGCCCATCCGTTGTCACAGATATACACCACCATCGTATTGTCTGTCAGATTTTTTTCATCTATGTAGCTGAGTAACTCTCCACATGTTTCGTCAAACCATTCACACATTGCATAGTATTTGACGAGGTCCGCAGACCGGCCCTCTTTTTGATACTTTTTAAGTAGGCGTTGTGGTGGATTATGTGGTGTGTGTGGCAGAAAGGGTGCGTACCACAATAGAAACGGCTTCTCCTCAGCGACGGCCGCGTCGATAAAATGCGTGACCGGCTTCATTCCTTCACGGCCAATTGTTAACCCTGCATCACCGTGCCGACCTCTACGCTTGGGATCGCCATGGGTCATTCCATCAGTAAACCCACCGTCTTTCCATGAACCTTCCCACCATTTTCCAGATTGGTGCGCAAGGTATCCATGAGCGACAAGCGTTTTGACAAACGTGGGGAATTTATGAAACGATTCCCGCAACGGCACATCTAATGCTGCACGATTCGTAGGTCCGTTCACATCGTTTCCTGTGATGCCATGCTGAAACGGATATCGACCTGTAAGCATTGACGCGAGTGATGGGCGACATAGTGGTGCCGCAACATATCCTCGATCCATAACCAGACTATGCTCCGCGAGTGTGTCGAGATGTGGTGTCTGAATTACAGGGTGCCCCATAAACCCGTAATCAGTCCATGCCTGATCATCACTAATAATAACCACCACATTGGGTTGATCTGCTCCGAAAAGATAGCCTGTGACACAGATCATCAATCCAAGAAAAATGACGATCCACCCTGCTCGTTTCCGGGCCATAATACTACTCCCAATATTGCAAAAACTAGATTATCCTACCTACCTTATTAACTCAAAATATCATTGACAACATGTGCCTCTTCAACACCTGTGAGCCGCTGAGACAGACCACGAAATTTGAACGTGAATCGCTCATGATCGATACCGAGTTGATGCAGAATTGTGGCATTGAGATCGCGGATATGAACCGGGTTTTCAACAACGTTGTACGCGAACTCGTCCGTTTGGCCGTAATCGTACCCCGCTTTGATTCCGCCGCCCGCCATCCAGCTTGAAAAGCATCGGCCGTGGTGATCCCGGCCCGCCGATGGACTCCCTAATGCACCCTGGCTGTACACGGTTCGGCCAAACTCTCCGCCCCAAACTACAAGCGTATCATCCAGCATTCCCAGTCGTTTCAAGTCTTGTACCAAAGCCGCTGACGCCTGATCGACGTCTCGGCATTGTTTTGGCAACTGATCCTTGATCGAAATGTGTTGATCCCAACCACGATGAAACAACTGAATAAATCGCACACCACGTTGAGCCATGCGTCGGGCAAGCAGACAGTTTGCAGCAAAACTCCCTGGGCGTCGGGCGTCATCACCGTAGAGTGCAAATGTTGATTCTGGCTCATCAGAAACATTTGTCAGATCAGGAATCGACGTCTGCATGCGATAGGCCATCTCGTAGGCCTCGATCCGAGCCAGTGTTTCAGGATCACCCGCCGCAGCAGCATGCTTTTGATTCAGATCTCCAAGTGTATCGAGTAATTGGCGTCGGGAATCGCGTGAGACTCCGGATGGGTTCTTGAGATACAGCACAGGATTCACACCGGGCCGTAACATGACCCCTTGATGGCTTGAGGGTAGATACCCACTTCCCCACAGCCGCGAAAAAAGTGGCTGTCCAGGATTTTTGCCGCTGCCTTGGCTCAGTAGAACCATATAGGCAGGAAAGTCATCGCTCTCACGTCCGAGCCCATAACTAAGCCAGGCACCCAAAGACGCATGCCCCATTTGCTGCGAGCCGGTGTTGATAAATGTCACTGCAGGATCATGATTGATCGCCTCGGTCCATAAAGAACGAACGATTGTAATATCGTCAGCAATCGACTGGGTGTGCGGCACAATGTCACTGATCCAGGTGCCGTGTTCACCACAACGACGACCATCCCACAGCGGCTTGACGACAGGGAAACTTGTTTGACGCGATGTCATACCAGTCAATCGCTGCCCACCACGAACAGAGTCAGGAAGATCTGTCCCATGCAATGAGTCCATGGATTCGTGATAATCAAATAGATCAACATGGCTGGGGCCACCAGACTGAAACAGATAGATCACGCGTTTGGTTTTTGGAGCAAAGTGGGGAAGTCCAGGAAGTCCTTCAGAATTGGTCTCTCCAACGGCGGCAGCAGCCTTCTCTTTCGTAAGAAGATTCCCCAGTGCAAATGCACCGAGGCTTACTGTAGAACTACCCAGCAGTGACCGACGCGTCAGCAGCTGGGCTCGTCGCAGTTCAATGTCAAAAGGAAGTGAATGCATAATGAGAGATGAAGACTACTGCCTGGTAAGAACTTCGCTTAGATTGAGTAACAGTGTTGCTATCTGGGTCCACGCAGCATGCTCCACCGGATCGAGATCGTCTGTCACGGGATACTCACCAACAGCAAGAACACGCTCTGCATCGATCGGTGACTTTTGAAAGCGTGCTCTTTCGGCATCTAAGAGCTGTGCAATCATTGTGACTTCAGGGCCCGTTGGTGGACGCGAGCTTATGCGCTCGAAGGCTTGCTCGATACGGGACCGATCGCCATTGGCTGTTTGTTCCTGCAAGATAAAACTAGCAAACACACGCGCTGCTTCGGTAAATTGAGGATCGTTCAATGTAACGAGTGCCTGTAGGGGCGTATTTGTTTTACTCCGATCGACCACACACATTTCGCGATTCGGTGCATCAAAGGCTGCCATAGCGGGATGTGGACTTGTCCGCTTCACGATCGTGTACAAACTTCGGCGATAGAGTTTTTCACCGTGGTCTTGAACAAAGACCTGTTTTGTTGCCGGCGTACTTCCAAAGTGACTGATCTCTTTCCAGAGCCCATGTGGCTGGTACGGATGAACACTCGGTCCACCCACACGTGGCACTAAAAGCCCACTCACAGATAATGCCTGGTCACGAATAAATTCTGCAGGAAGTCGAAACCGAGGGCCTCGACCAAGCAATCTGTTACCTGGATCAACTGCTAGCTGTTCATTGGTTGCTACCGACTGCTGTCTGTAAGTGGCACTGGAAACGATCATCTGA
>DONH01000443.1 GCA_003509235.1 Planctomycetaceae bacterium | reverse complement strand
AGGCACAGGTTTTGATAAACTTGTAGATCAGTTTACGTCTGAAGCTGGTTTCGGCGTCGCCAAGGAGCCGGGTGGTTTCGGTCCAAGTGATCATTCAAGCTTTTACGCTCGAAAGATTCCAGTACTTCATCTTTTTACAGGTTCTCATACGGACTATCACCGTCCAACCGACACGGCTGATAAAGTAAATTACGCCGGGATGGCGAGAATCAGTCTTCTGGTGGCTAACATTGTTCGGGAGTTGGCGACGGCGATCGAACCTCCTGCGTATCTTGAAGTCGCGAGCAAGCCTTTCATGGGAGGTGGTGGCGACCGTCCTTACTTTGGTAGTATTCCTGATTTTGCAAAGCCGGGTGGCGGCTATGCCATCACAGGGGTCTCAAAAAAGTCACCTGCTGCCGAAGCTGGTCTCGAAGGTGGCGATGTCATTGTGCGATTAGCTGAAAGTGCGATTACGGGGCTCGAAGATTTTGACAGTGCTCTTCGTAAACACAAGGCAGGAGAGACGGTTTCTGTGGTTGTTATCCGGAATGGTAAAGAGGTGACGCTTCAGGTGACGCTCGGTGACCCTCGCTGACACCTGTTTTTTCAGTGTTGAATTGATCTTGAGCCGTATTGCCATGCCTGCCACTATCCCGCAATCGTTCGACGTTACTTGTTCTCGCGAACGTGCCGGAAAGGCGTCAGGTTAAGGCGGTTTTCTCGTGACAATTACGCAAGGAGTGCATCTCGTGAAGCGACATTTGGCTATTCTTGGAAGCTTAATCGGTCTGTTTGTCGGCATGATTATGAGTCTTCCCGTACACACTGTTCAGGCTCAGGGCGCAACTCGTCCCCCAGCTACTCATCAAGCCGTTATTGATGTGGGCTATATCTTCAAAAATCATACTCGCTTCAAGTCCATGATGGACAAGATGCGGGATGAGGTTATGGCGGCTGAAAATGGTCTTAAAGCGGAACGTGACCGTATCAATGGGCTCGTTGAGCAGTTGAAGGGTTTCAATCCAGGGACACCTGAATATAAAAAACTTGAAGCAGAGGTCGCCAAGGCCCAGGGTGAATTCAACGTGAATGGCCAGCTTCAGAAGAAAGACTTCATGGACCGCGAGGCGGCCGTTTACCATGAGGTGTTTGGTGAAATTCAACAGGCGGTGACGAAATTTTCTCAGGAGCATGGGATTGCAGTTGTGCACCGCTTTGACGGTGACGCTGTGGATTCAGGAAATCGCGAGCAGGTGCTTCGTGGGATTACCAAGCCACTTGTTTACTACGACAAGACGATTGATATCACACCGGATGTCTTGCGGATGTTGAACGCGGGTTCAGTGGCAAGTGCTCCTGGTCAACAGCCTGTGAGTCGTTAAAACGTATTGTCAGTATGGAGTGCAGCGGTGACTCTCAATGAGTCCCGCTGTTTCTCCTGCTGGAACAAGGGATTGTTTGGGATTCAACAGACTTATCCCTGACAGTCAGGTTAGTTCATCTCTCGCCAATGGGCGGGTTGCTATTTTGGAAGCTGCAATTGGAGCCGTCTCCACGGGTAATCACGCGGTGGAAATGCAAGTGAACTGTCGACCGCAGCAAACCCTCTGTCGCCCAGCACAAGTAGTCGGGAAAGGCTATTGGAGTGGCGTTGAGAATCGTGTCGAATTACGCCCAGGGCCAGCGGGTTCGGGGATCCGGTTTGTTCGCGAAGACCTTGGGGGGTCGTGTGTTCCAGTTTCTCTCAGTAATCGTATTGAGGCAACGAAACGAACAAATCTCCAAGCGGGTAACGCGACCGTTGAAATGGTTGAGCATGTGCTCAGCGCGCTTGCTGGTCTTGGTGTTGACTGCTGTGAAATTAGCCTTACCGCAGCTGAGTTACCCGGTCTTGATGGGTCGGCGGATGCGTATGTTGCGGCCATTGATCAGGTGGGCATTAAGCCTCTCGATGGCACGGTAACAAATCCACTTGTCGTTCAGTCGCCGATCACAATCGAAGCCGCGGCTGGTGATGCGGTGATCGAAGTTGCTCCACCAACAACAGCGGGCCTACGAGTACACTACTCAGTAGAATATCCGGGCTCACCAATACCGCCCCAGCAGTATGAGGCCGCGGTGTCACCAGCTTGTTATCGAGAAGAGGTTGCGGCCGCTCGAACATTTTTGTTGGAAGAAGAAGCCCGCAAGTTGCAGGAAGAGGGTGTGGGGCTGACCGTCACCACCCAAGATCTCATAGTTTTTGGCGAGAACGGCCCGCTCGAGAACGAATTGCGGTGGCCGAATGAATGCGCGCGACATAAGGTTCTGGATATCATCGGCGACTTGTTTCTGGCAGGGAGGCCGTTTTTTGGTGACATTGTTGCCCGCAGAAGTGGTCATTGTTTAAATGCAGAAGTTGTGGCTGCAGTTTTGGAAGCAGAGGCCCGGATGGCGGGAAGCATGTGATGAAACATTTGTGTTGGGTGGTGCTACCACCACTGCAAGGAGGCAGGAAATGAGTTGTGCACGGGTTGGTGTTGTGGGTTGTGGTCACTTGGGGAAAATCCATGCTCGGCTGTTGGCTGGCCGAAATGATTGCAAGCTGGTCGGTGTCGTCGATCCGATTCTGGATGTTGCTTCAGCGGTTGCTGAGGCACATGGTTGTGAATCGTATAGCGAACCCGAAGATCTTATCGGTCGAGTTGATGCAGCAGTTGTGGCAGCACCGACAGGGCTTCATGCGAAGGTTGCCATACCTCTCTTGGAGGCAGGCATCGATCTACTTATTGAAAAGCCAATCGCCGCGGCAGTGGAGGACGCACGAGCAATTGTTGTAACTGCTCGCCGGTTCGGTCGCGTTGTTGCTGTCGGGCATGTGGAACGATTTAACCCGGCATGGGCTCTTGCGTGCCAGCAGCCAGGGAAGCCACTTTTTATTCAGGCCGCCCGTTTAGCTCCATTCACATATCGTTCACTCGATGTTGGTGTCGTTTTTGATCTCATGATTCATGATATTGATCTGGTTTTGTCTTTGCAGCCAGGACGCCTAGAAAACATTGAATCCAACGGCATCGTCGCCACTGGTGGTCATGAAGATGTTGTGAAGGCAAGGCTTACTTTTGGCTCAGGCCTAGTTGCTGATCTCATGGCATCCAGAATTAATCCGGTGTTGAGCCGGGAGCTTTCTATGTGGACAAGCGAGGCGATGGTTTCCGTTAACTTTAATGCAAAGACCGTCGGTGTTGTTGCGGCCTCTGAAGAAGTGGCAGTAGGAAAATTTATTGCTGACTCGGTGCCGGTTGGGGAGCGTGCGAACGCTAAAGAAGTGTTTTTTCAAGATGTGCTGCCCCATCAAGCATTGCCAGTTCCTGATTCCAATGCAATTGCCTCAGAACACGATGACTTTCTCAGAGCTCGTGCCGAGGGAGTAGATCCTCGTGTAAGTGGTTCTGCAGGGTCTGCTGCTCTTGAGGTGGCAACTCGGGTTCTTGATGTTCTTCGATGCACGAAACTTGGTGCACCGCCGGCCATTATGGAGATGCGGAAAAGTGCGTAAACAAGGTGTCGCTTGATTCATGCTCCTTCGGTCAGCCTGATTGATACAACCTGAACCAGGCAGTAGCAAATCTAGATGACGTGCCGATGATCAACCATAAGCGTTTCTATATTGCCACTGCAGAGAGGCCCAGAGTGGAAGCACGTTCACAAAAATTCATTTGGCTCCTTATGGCAATTTATGTCGCCTGCGGCCCTTTTTCAATGAATACGAGCCGAGCAGACGATCTGTCGTCGAAGATGCCTGGAAAGTTGACCTTCGATGGTTTTGATATCGCCCCGGGCCAGAAGCGCGTTGCGCAGGCACTTGGTGGCATGGGGGCTCAGGGCGACAAAGAGCCTGAAGAGATTCCACTTGAGTTCTCCGTGAAGGGGCCACCAAATAGCCGTGCTGGTTCCGGGGTTATGGCAGCTGAAGTAGGGCAAGAAATCGCTTTTCTCAATATTGCGGCTGGAGTCTTAGCTGATCGCAACTCGATAGTGGATGGCCCGTCAGGGTATACGAGCAGGCTCTCAATGGATTTTCGAAATGAGTCTCTCGTTGGTGGATTGGATCTCAAAACCAAAATGCGTAATTCTAAAAAACACAGTACGGTGGGCATTGAGTTTGGGCCGCGTCTTGCAAGAAGATTCCGCAATGGTGTCGAGTTTTTTATGAAGGGTTCTGCCGAGGCTGTTTCTCGGTATGAAAATGATGGCAATATGACCGCTACTGGAGGGCCACTTCAGCGACCGGAGCAGGTCGGGGTAAGTGGTAGTTTTGGTATTGCACGATAATTTTGGCTCGGTGCATCAAGACTGTAGCCGTATCTTTGTGCAGGACTGCCCAATTCCAGCAGTCTTCTCACACAGTGGGTGTAAGGGCGGAGTGTACGGCCCTAAGCAAGATCACGATTTTGGAAAAGGACGAGGGCGATTAATAAGGCTATCGCGGAATATAAGCCTGCGTAGATTGCCGCCCATGCAAGGTATCCCCATGGTACTGGCACGCCACCAATTACGGCTGCTTCTATCGTAAAATGTTCAAGTACTGGGAGGATGGTTGCAAAGAGCCGACCAACAAATCGCACGATCGACAGTTTGCCAACGCTTGACTGAACAATAAGCGGAACGAGATGACCCAAAACATAAATTGTGAAGCAAATAATCAGATTCGGAATCATCCCAACTCGTGTCGATACTGCCAGGCTGACTGCTGCTAATAGAACCGTTTCCAGAAGAGAAAGGACGAGGCCAGGAACAACAGTTACCATCTCTGTCGCACAATCTGACCACAGAGGAGCTGTCTTCGATGATTCTCGGGCGTCATAGACAACCTTAAGGCTTGTGGTTGACATCAGTACCGCGCCAAGGATCATGAAAATGAGCAAGGCAACAAGGGCTAGGCCAATAAATTTACCAAGGACAAATTGTCTCCGAGTAAGAGGTTTCGAGAGAACAGTGAGTGCTGTTCTCCCTTCAATTTCATCAGAAACAGTGACGCTGGCAGTCCATATTACAACCAGGAGTGCAAGCACCTTCACCAAGGTAAGCCCACTGTCTTTAAGCATCTTTACGTCTTCGCCAAACGTGTTGTATGGAATCACAATAAATGACAAGAGAAGAACGATCCCAGCCACAATAGCCACAGCAAAGATGGGCTGGCCGATGGCCTCTTTCATTGTTGACGACGTGACGGCAGCAACTCGTCGGATGGTCAGCCGAAATAAGGAATAAAGACAAACTGTAATCAGAAGGACTGCTGCGGAAATCGGAAGGATGACAACCTCGGGGAATTCAGGCACAAGTTTCCAGTTTATTGATAGGCGGGCCGGCGCTGCTTTCCCTGCGTTATCAAGGTTTGTCACTTCAAGTTGCGCGTTTTTTCCAAGAAACGGATTTTCTTTTCCCTCCGATTTTTCCCACGACCACGGTTTTTGTCCGTCGAGGTCAATATCTGGCACCTTGAGCAAGGCAAAGCCTTCAATTGGTTTCTGCGTTCGGATAGTGATTGGTTGATCTGTTTCAAAAGTTATTGTTTCGAGTTCCTGCGGCCGAAGCGGCAGATCGATTTTTTCCTTCTCCCTTCCAGGTGCAATTGTTACGACCGTCGATGAGCTACTTATTGTGAGTAGTCTGCTCAGTGATTGGCCGATACCACGGGCTGGGACGAGAGGTGTCAGGGCAATCGCTGTTCCTGATGCTGCCAGAAGGAGCCATGCGAGAGGGCCGAGGAAACCGTCATGCAAACTGGCTTTTGCTTCAGCTGCAGCCCGCGGTGCGATCAGTCGAAGAAGGCCCCACAGTGCTATAAGAACGAGAGATGCAGAAAGCGCTCCCATGCCAACGAGCCAAATCGGTGGAAGTGCGATGAGCCAACGGTTTGCAAAAAGTGGCGTGATCATGTGTGCAATCAATATAAATGACATGGAGAAAATCAATTCAAACGGTCTCGTAATCCACGAGCCCCCTCAACCGTTCTATTGTGGCATTGATATCAACTTTTCGAAAGATGGGCCGTTCAGTGACCGGTAGGCCTGATTTTTTGTGGGTGAAACGGTTGTTACGAGGAAGACGAATCGCTCAAAAGAGGGCCAGCAAGCACTGTTGATGATGAGGCTGGAAGGTGCCATTCAGCGAGAATTCGATGCAGATCTTCTCGTGAAATTTTGTCAAGGGTTGCCAGGTCATCAGGAACTGATCGATATCGGCCAAGATGAGCCCATTCGAGGCCGAGGCTAAATAGTCGTTGTCTTGGCCGTTCTCCCGCAAGGACAACACGACTGAGAAGTTTGTTGCGTGCCTGGTCTACCTCATTGTTGCTTAATCCGTTTTCCGCTCCTTGATAGATTTCGACAATACGATTAAGGAGTGCGTGAGTGTTCTCTGGTTCACACGAAAGCTGTGTAACAAAAACACCAGCATCCAGGAAATCATGATGATTGCATGCCGCATGTTCTGCTTTGCCTGAATCAACGATATCCCAGTAGAGACGGCTACCGGAATCATCTCCAAGTACTACAGCAAGAAGTTTTGCAGCGAAGCGGTCGTTGGCGTCTTCTGCCGGCCCGGGGGACATTCGGACGACATATTCCAAGGCTGCTTGCTCCCGAGTGATAACGTCAGTGACGATTTCGGATTGCGTGGTACAAAAATGGACTTTGCGGTTGCTGGGCGGTGAAGGCTTCCATTCTCCGCAGAGTTGATGGGCACTTTTGATAAGAGACTCGAAGTTAACTGCACCACTTGCTGCCAGAACAAGATTGTCGGATGAATAACGCTGCTGATGGTATTCACGCATCGCCTCAACCTCGAGTGCTTCGATCGAGGAGGTGCTTCCAAGGACACTGCGTGCGAGTGGGTGGTCTCGGAAAAAAAGAGCCCGACAGCGATCGTCAGCACCGAAAGGTGGCTGGTCGTCGTACATTTTAATTTCTTCAAGGATCACTTGTTTCTCTGTGACGAAGTCATCTTCTCGAAGAGCTGGCCGCATCATTGCCGAGAGTAGCTCGAGGGCATCATGCTGTTTTTCGGGAAGAACGGCAGCGTAATAGACGGTGTCTTCCTCGCTGGTGAAGGCATTCGCACTTGCACCCATGAAGTCAAAGCGGAGGTTGATATCTTCTGCAGATAAAGTATCCGTTCCCTTAAACACCATGTGTTCAAGGAAGTGGCTGGCACCAGAGATAGCATCGTACTCATCTCGTGCGCCTGTTTTTACGAAAAAACCAAGGCTTGCCGAGTGAGCGGCTTCGCTCACTTCCGCTACGATGTCGAGTCCATTTGGAAGTTGCTCATGGCGAAACTGCATCAGGTACCTCCAATGGGTCGCGGCCCAAGAAAACAGTAGTTATTTCCTTGAGAGGATTTTTGGCGAGCCAATCTTCAATGCTTTCAACGGAAAGCCCGTCAAGTCGCTCGAGATCCTCAGCAAGAGTTCGGATCCGTCCAAGGTGAAACCATTGTCTAGCCATTGCGCCTGCTCGTGCTGCTGTTGATTCTTGCTGCATGACAAGCCCGCTCTTTGCACGAGCCTTCACTCGATCAAGTTCATCCTCAGTAATCGTTCCGGGAAGAGCCGCAATTTCATGAAGCATGACATCTAATGTCTCCTGGGCTCGATCTGCTGTTGTGCCAGAGTAGGCCATTGCCGCAGCAAGATCTCGCTGGGTTTGGTAGCCGGCAGAGACGCTGTAGCATAAACCCCTTTTCTCGCGAACCTCTGTAAAGAGCCTTGAGCTTGAGCCTCCACCAAGTACGGCCAGAGCCGCCGTTGCCTGGAGCGAATCTGGGTCACGGTAGGGCGGAACGTCCCAGGCGAGAGCAATATGAGTCTGTTGGGAATCGTAAGGGACATGACATATCTTGTCGCCGCGATCACCAACAGATATTGGGTTTGGAAGCTGCCCTTGCCAGTTGCTGAAAAGGCCTTCGATCTGCTTCACAAATTCAGGCCAGTCAAGTCGCCCGGCTACAGAGATGATCATGTCCTGTGGCTGGATGAATGTAGTCACAAAGTTTTTTACATCAGTGTGGCTTAGTTCGGCGACATCAGCCGATGTGCCCTCACACGGAAGTCCCCACGGAGATGGGTAGTGTGCTTTCCGTAGTGCGAGCATTGTACGGTGTGTCGGGTCATCTTCGGTGCCAGCAAGATTCTGCAGAACTACCTGACGGGCTGGATCAAACTGAGTTTGGTCCAAGAGTGGACGCCGAAGTATGTCGGCGTAGATTTTTAGCGAATCTGGTAATTGTCGAGATACCATTGCCCCAGCAAAACTGCCGTGGCTCATCGAAACGGACTGTGACCACTGGACTCCGGCGTTATCGAGTGCGGCAACAAGTTGTTTGCTGTCACGCTCGCCAGCCCCCCGGAGCATCAGTTCACCGGCAAGGGTTGCAAGGCCACAGCATGAACGACCACTACCACGGGTGGAAAGAGAATCGCAGAGACTGCCAGCCGCGACGTGGAAAGACACGGAGACGGATTCAACACCCGGCAAGAACTCGCCGAGTAAAATGATTCCGTTGTCGAGAGTAGCCGTCTGAAGAGTCTGCTTCACGAAATTTTGTTTATGCCATACGGACAAGTAATTACATAGATGACGACCTGATCAGGGGTTTCGGTGCACCAACTGGCATCATGTGAAAAGCATCGTCTTCCTTCGATTCTGCCATATCTGACGGTGTTTCCGCCACTGCTAACTCTTGAACCACGGAGGAAACCATTGTTGTGATCACGTTCTGCTGGCTGCTCACGGACGAATCCAGTTGTGAGTTTTCCTGATGCAGACGGCTCGCAGGAAATCCCAGCGGAAGAGAATCGATAGATGAATCATGCCCATCTCGAAAGAGTGAGGAATCGATCGGTTTGTATATTGTTTTTGATCTCCGGAAGCCAAGACGCTGATAGAGC
>DONH01000322.1:790-3142 GCA_003509235.1 Planctomycetaceae bacterium | reverse complement strand
CTTGAGGCGTTCTATGCAGGTAACATTTTACGAGCTATCTCTATCTGGTTGTATTGAGTGAATTGCCAGTCGGAACTGTTTATTTCGTTCTAGCCGAAAATTTTCTGGAGAAACCGACCGCGTTCGGTGTGCCTCTTGGTGCTTTGCTGCTCTTTTTCTGGGTAATGCGAGCAATTCAAGAGAATAAATCGTCAGGGCAGCAGTCGACCTCGACGCGACGTTCTGAAAATACAGGTTTTTCACCAAGTACTGAATCGATTCCACTCGCTGGAGAAGTCAATGATTCTGTGATTACTTTCTCAGCAAGTGCTATGAAAACGACAGGTGGGAGAACTGTGTTTTCATTCACGATCAAGCTCAAAGAATCAGGTACTTTTTTTGTCGCGGCTGGACAATTACGAAATGGTCGGCTGTCTCACCAGCATTATGGGGTGACCCAGGTTACTGGCACACAAGGTGAAACAATTTCCGGTATGGTGAATAGCCCAGGGTTTTCATCAGGGAAATGGGCAATTGGTGCTTTTCGAACAACTCAGGATATTGGGTTGGCATGAAACTTCATTCACGTTTTCTGGATCAAGTCGCCATGCAAAGGTATGTGCAGCAAGGTGCCTTCGTGGTCACTGCTCTTTTCCTTAGTCATGGCGGGCTTTCTGTGCTGCACGCACAGGAGGCATCAGCCATCACTGTGCAAGAAAAAATATTCGGCACACCAGACCGAATCTTTGAAAAAGCAGTCTCGCTTTTTTTTGATGCGAAGCCTGGCGAATCAGCAGCTGTCTTTGATCAACTCATTCAGGTGCAGCCAGCGTGTCAGCCAGGCCTTTGGCAGCGTGGCCTTGCTCTGTACTACGCCGACAGGTTTGTAGAAGGCCAAAAGCAGTTCGAATTGCATCGCATGGTCAACCCAAATGATGTTGAAAACCCTGCCTGGCATTATCTGTGCGTTGCCCGGGCTACATCACCAGAAAATGCTCGTCAGCATATGCTTGCTGTTGGGCAGGATTTACGAGTGCCAATGAAGCAGATACTCGAGCTCTATCAAGGAGATGGCAGCGAAGAGAATGTGCTTGTGCATGCAGCACGCGGGGATAGTCAGCAGCAACGCAATCAGTTGTGTTACGCTCATCTTTATCTCGGTCTCTACGCGGAGGCAAATGGGAATATTGGAAAAGCCAAAGATCATATTCTCCAAGCGGCCGGGACATACAGTATGGATCACTACATGGGTCGAGTTGCTAACGTGCATGCCAGAGTACGAGGCTGGCTCTTACCTGTTGAATGAATCTGAACATTCTCATGCCAAGGTGGCACGGATGAATGTGGATGACTTGCCTTGTTGACGCCTCGCCCTTTCAAAGAAATGATTTCCTGTTAATTAAAGCTATGACAGAAAGAAGGAATTGTTTGTGAGTATGAACGATAAGGCGGAAACCTCGCCAGCTGCCCCGCTTCTTTCTCAGTGCCTTGTTGCTGAGTTCTGCGGTACATTTGGCCTCGTGTTCATTGGAACTGGTGCACTTGTTGTCAATGAAATGACGGGTGGCGATATTACTCATGTTGGCGTGTCACTCTCTTTTGGCTTAACTGTGCTCGCAATGATTTATTCCTTTGGTGATGTGTCTGGGGCTCACATTAACCCGGCGGTGACTGTTGGGTTCTGGGCTTCAGGTCGCTTTGATGGGCGACATGTCCCCGGATATATCGCGGCCCAGTGCGCAGGTGCCCTGATGGCAAGCGGTACCGTGCGATTGCTTTTTCCTGCCGCTCCATCTCTTGGTGGAACCGTGCCAAGTGGGTCCAGTTCTCAGGCTTTTGTACTGGAAATTATTCTCACTCTTATTTTGATGCTCGTGATCTTGAGCGTTTCTTTTGACGCAAAAGAAACGGGCTTGTTAGCTGGCGTTGCAATCGGAGCTGTGATTGCCTTTGAGGCGTTATTTGCAGGTCCAGTAAGTGGAGCTTCGATGAATCCTGCTCGGTCACTCGGGCCAGCAATCATAGCTGGTAAGATTCACTCTCTGTGGGTTTACCTCGTTGCCCCCGTTCTTGGTGCATTACTCGCAACACCACTCTATGGGGTCATTCATCGATATAATTCAGAATGACTCTTTTTTTGTAGCCACATAAAAACATCTGGATTTTAAGAAACGAAGGCACGATAAATAAGTTACTGTGTTTTCTGACATGTGCTGTTTGACTCTCGTGAGTTAGGCTATTTCCTTTTAAATACTACATAATGGATGTGAATGCGGACAATTTTTCTGGAACTAGGTAACAACATGACGAGCAAAATAGTAGCAGCAATTCTTTTTGGGATTTGTTCTTTAGGAGTGATTTTTCATATTGAGA
>DONH01000322.1:0-493 GCA_003509235.1 Planctomycetaceae bacterium | reverse complement strand
TCTTTAGGAGTGAGTTTTCATATTGAGAACCATTCGCAAGCCGCAGAAGTAGCGATTCCGGGTTTCGTTCCAGGAGATACGCAGCCTGACACAGACCCTCCAGCGGTACGTTACAAGGACGGGTGGCTTGTGCCTTACGAAGAAACCATTCCAGGGTCGGACGTTACATTCCAAATGGTTCCAGTTCCGGCGGGTACATTTTTCCTGGGTAGCCCTGCTGATGAAGTCGGCAGAGCGGATGTTGAAGGTCCTCAAGTTGAGATAGCAGTTCCTCCATTCTGGATGGGTGCTTGTGAGGTGACCTGGGAAGAGTACAAGGTCTTCATGAGTATGCTTGATCTGTTTACAGCACTTGAGAGTTCTGGTGTGCGTCTCGTAACAGAAGAAAATGAAGTTGATGCAGTTACAGCCCCATCAGCTCTATATGACCCGACAACAACATTTATAAATGGTGAAGAGCCGCAGCAGCCTGCTGTGACAATGACCCAGTATT
>DONH01000304.1 GCA_003509235.1 Planctomycetaceae bacterium | reverse complement strand
GGATGAGCAAGAAACTCTTGCCCACCTTGGTGAATCTTTCCAGACTGCTGAACTGAGTCGTCTCGAGAGATTCCTAAAGAAAACGGCTCAGCCCGAACAGGTACAAGCAGTAGCGTTCCTCATTGATGAAATGCAAAACGCTGCTCAGAGAAAAAGAACAGATACTTCGAGGCTGAAACAAGCCGCTGTTGATTTGGGTTCTGACAATATTTTCGCGCGGCAACAAGCTGCTACTACGCTCATAGAGGGCGGAACGTATGCGCTTCCAATGCTCGTTGAAATTCTTATGAAAACAGTTCCTGCCCTCAACGAAACGCCTTTATCCGAGACAGATTTCCGGACGAGAACACTTGCTGAAACAATTATTGAAGACTCCGGAGAACGAGGTGTTCGAGCGCTCACCGCTTGGCTTGGCTCTAATGATTTTCAACAGTTCCCGGGAATCATTTACGCTCTTAACATTCTTGTTGATTCTGGATGTTTGCCGGCGGGCAAACAAACGAATCCTGATGCAGTTGCAAATTTGGATTTGGCAAGCGTTCTCTTTGCACCAGCTTGCGCGCCAGAATTCGATGCAGCAACACGAGAGGCGGCCTTCCAGCTCTTAGTCAAGCTTGAAAAACAAGGCCACACTGACTTTGGCGGCAAACCGTTGACTCACGACCTTGCTTGCCAGATGCTGACAACAAAACTTGATCAACTTCTCACGCCAGTCGGTATTCCAACTCCTGACAGCCTTACCGAGGGTGCCGCATCGATCACAAGCCCACGACCAACGGTGGAGCAGTATCTCTGGGTCACGCAAACAGGCCGACCGGAGATTCGCTATCTACCACCCGTCGCTTGCAGAAGTCTTCGTGCTGGACATATTGCACGAGATCTTTCCGGACTTGGATGTGTGCATCCACGTACCGTGCGCCTTGTGCTTTTAGCGCAATCCGAAGCTTTGCTCATTTTTCAAGATGACCACTTTTCGGCTTTAAATGCGCTGCCGACTGAAGCGATCACAAAAACGTTAAGCGGACCGACTGGATTTTCAACTGAATTAGCAGCAGAAGTCCTTGATGACGCTCTCGACCGGTCTATGCCACTGGCTGCTGCAGTTGCGGCGAGAGCAATACGTGACGTACCCACAAACAAACCAGCGACTATTTCTACAATTCGGCAACCTCTTGTACGAGCGTTGGCCGCCCCTTCGGCACTCGTTCAATTTGAGGGTGCACAGACACTGGCTACTGTTTCACCACACCTTCCCTTTACAGGATCGAGCCGACTCTTTGATCGATTGGTCTATTTTGCATCCTCAAGTGGTACAGACCGAGTCCTTATTACATATCCAAATCACGACACTGCTGAGTTTCTCAAGAGCAGTGTCGCTCAATTTGGCTTCAAAGCATCAATTACTTCAAGTGGTCGTTTATGCGTTCAAGGGGTTCGACAATCACCGGATGTCCGTCTGGTTATTCTCTCTGCTCGCCTACCGGACATAGGTGCTTCTGAAGTTGTCCAATTGTTACAACAAGAATCACTTGGTGAACATTTACCGGTACTTGTAGTACTTGATCCTCTCGATGATGAGAAAGCGTGCCGTCGACGCACGAGACTCGTGCTGAGTCTTACTGATTTTGATAACGCCCTGTTAACAGACAGGCTCGACAGTCAGTTCTTTCCTACTGTCTATCAGCCAGGAACGGCACGCGAAGTCATCCAACCACCACGATTCCCAGAGACACTCACTCGTATCGCTGGACCAGAGGCAACTGATCAAAACTGGCGACAAACACAAGCCAGCCATCGTCTTCAGCGCGCTCATATAGCACTTGATACACTCGCTCAACTGAGCACCTTTGGGTGGGATATCCGGGAGGCTTTTTCCGTTGCCCAGAATGGCCTCAGACATGCCGAAACATTTGAGCCGGCCATGCGATTGCTGACAAACATGCCCAACCCAGATGCCCAACAATCACTTTTTGATTTGGCATGGGCACCAGATTTAGGCAAAAACGTTCGTGAAACGGCGGTTGAGGCTCTCGGTGAAAGTATTCGAATCCACGGTATTCTTCTGACAAACAGTACCTTACGAATCATCAATGATATGTACAATATCCCGAGTCGAGGAGGTCATTCTTCGATAGACCGTTCCCTCATTGCCCTTTTCCAACCGCCAAGACAATCTGCGGCTGCCGATGCTCAGGAAACCAAATGACGACAACCCACAGTCTATAGCAGGCTTCATTGGAACAAGTCCTGCCATGCAAGATGTCTACGCAATGACCCACCGCGTGGCAGCCTCAACTGCATCGGTTCTCCTCGTTGGTGAAACGGGCACAGGCAAAGAACTTATTGCACGCGCCATCCACGAACTCTCGCAACGCGGAAGCGGACCATTTGTCCGGGTAAACTGTGGAGCTCTGTCAGAAAGCCTTTTAGAGAGCGAGCTATTTGGACATGTCCGCGGTTCCTTTACTGGGGCCGTAGCAAACCGCGCTGGCCGGTTCGAAGCCGCCCATACGGGAACAATCTTCCTCGACGAAATTAATTCAACGACACCGAAACTTCAGGTGAAACTGCTACGAGTATTACAAGAACGTGAATTCGAACGTGTTGGAGACACTGAAACCATTCAGGTTGATACTCGCGTGATAGCTGCGAGCAATCGAGAGCTTCTTGATGAAGTTGCAAAAGAGACATTCCGAGAGGATCTCTATTACCGACTCAACGTGGTACCAATATACCTACCACCTCTTCGAGGAAGGCGCACCGACATACCCCTGCTTGTTAACCACTTCCTGGAAACCTATTGTCGTGACAATGCACGCGACAAGATGACAATACATTCATCTGCAATGGAAGCACTGACTCGACATCATTGGCCAGGCAACGTTCGTGAACTACAAAATGTTATTGAACGCTGTGTCATCATGTCTGACAGCGATGAGCTTACACTTAAACTTTTACCACCAGCATTTCGTGGCGAGCAGTCTGCTGTTGCCATGCCTGGCCGTGGTGGAGACCTCGATAGCCTTGCACGTGATCTTGTTGAACAGGGCATGGCATCCGCACCAGATGGTGATGTAAACTTGTTTGATCGGGTTGTCAGTCGTGTTGAAAGAGAGCTCATCGCCCAGATGCTCGCAGCCTGCGATGGGGTACAACTCAAGGCAGCTGCAAAACTGGGAATTAATCGAAATACGCTAAGAAAGAAGCTGCTCGAACACGGACTCGACGAGTCAACTGAAGAGTGAATGCTCCCAGCAGGCGTTTGTGTTGGCAGAACAAGCGGACTGACCATTAGGCTCGCATGTTTTGTTCCTAGGCCTCAGCCATCTCACGAGCATGATAGCTCGACCGCACAAGAGGGCCTGATGCAACTTGTTGAAAACCCATGCGGCGGGCAACTTCGCCAAGCTCATCAAATTCATCTGGGTGAACATATCGATCAACTGGAAGCTTGTTGAGCGTAGGCTGCAAATATTGACCAAGTGTAAGAAAATCAACACCGTTATTTAATAAATCAGTAAACACCTGAAGTAACTCATCCCGTGTTTCTCCAAGTCCAAGCATTAATCCACTCTTGGTTTTCGTCTCCGGCATAATCTTTTTCGTATCCGAGAGTAACTTAAGCGTCC
>DONH01000058.1 GCA_003509235.1 Planctomycetaceae bacterium | reverse complement strand
GTTATCGCCAGCGTGTTGGTATGGCGCAGGTTCTTTTGCACGAGCCCGATGTCTTGATTCTCGATGAGCCCACGAGTGGGCTTGATCCAAATCAAATCCGTGAAGTGAGAGAAACAATTCGAAGGCTCGGGCAAGAGAAAACAGTCTTACTTTCTACTCATATTCTTCAGGAAGTAGAAGCTATGGCTGACAGGGTTATTCTCATTGCAGAAGGGCGCATGCGGTTTGATGGTACTCCGGCAGAACTGACTGCTGGGGGTGAGCGACTTGATGAACGTTTTTATGAGTTGACACGGGCGTCGTGATGTAGGCGTACACTGATTCGCAGTGATGAAGACTCGTTTTAAGTAGAGTGTTTCATCCTGACGCTGGTGCCTGGAGTCATGTTGGTAATGAATTACACAGTTGGACTGTCATTGACTTGTAGAGAGAGGAATTAGTTGGCAATGAAGTGGTATGTTCTCGATGCAGTTTTCAAACGAAATTTTGTTTCTTATTTTTCGAATCCAACAGGGTATGTCTTTATCTGTGTATTTGTTTTGCTTGGTTCGCTTGCTGCATTTTGGCCGCCAGAATTTTTTAATTCGAATCTTGCAAACCTTGACCAGCTGAATCGCTATTTGCCGTATATATTGCTCGTCTTTATTCCGGCCATAACAATGAGCGTTTGGGCTGACGAACGCCGGCAGGGGACAGACGAACTAATCCTGACTATACCGGCGAGTGACATCGAGGTTGTGGTAGGGAAATATCTCTCAGCGGTTGGTATTTATACGGTGTCGCTCATTTTCTCATATCTATGTAATCTGGTCATCTTGCAGATTTGGGGCAATCCAGACCCTGGACTCTTTTTCACAAACTACCTTGGGTACTGGTTTGTTGGTCTGGCTATGTTGGCGATCGGCATGGTCGCAAGCTTCTTAACAAGTAATCTGACGGTATCGTTTATTTTAGGCTTGGCATTAAATGCGCCATTGGTTGTCGCTGACCAGGCGAGCAGTGTAATGGGGCCAAAGCTAGCGTCGGTCGTTCGGTCTTGGAGCCTCGCAGAGAACTTTATTGATTTTGGTCGTGGTATCGTTAGTCTTTCAGCCATTGGCTACTTTCTTGGTATTGTGACAGTATGCCTCTACATCTCAATGGTTCTCATAGGCCGTCGTCATTGGACCGGTCGACGAGATGGCGCAAGAATGGGCACTCATTTTGTTGTGCGTACCGCTGGGCTTGCTGTTGCTGCTCTTGGGGTCGTGCTTACATTTCGTGCATATGATGTGCGAGCTGATCTTTCAGCTGAGCAGATCAGTTCGCTGTCTCGCGATACCAAGAAGCTCTTGGCAGGCTTAGATACTGAGCAAGCTATTGAAGTCACTGCTTACGTGAGTCCAGCCGTACCCGAAGACTATGCTCAGACGCGTCTCACCCTTCTTAATATGTTGCGGCAGTTTCAGCGCCTTAGTGGTGGGAAGCTTCGTGTCAATGTTCTAGAGACTGAAACAAAAACAGAAGCAGCCTCTTTGGCTAGCCAACAGTTTGGCATTGAGCCGGTAACGGTTCTTTCTCGGGAGCGGGGCGCATTCCGGGACGAAGACATTTTTCTTGGCTGTGCTTTCACGTGTGGTCTTGAAAAAGTTGTAGTCCCATTTTTTGATCGTGGCACGCCCGTTGAATATGAACTGATTCGGTCAATCTGTACGGTAGCAGAGCAAAAGAGGAAGCGTCTAGGAGTGGTAACAACAGATGCAGATCTTTTTGGTGGCTTCGATATGGCTAGTGGTCAGCAGCGACCTCGGCAGCCAGTTCTTGAGGAACTTGAGAAGCAATACGAAGTCGTCCAGGTTGATCCGGCTGCTCCGATTACAGAAACATACGATGTGCTGATGGTCGTTCAGCCATCAAGTCTTGGTCCCGAACAGATGAATAATTTTGTATCTGCGGTTCGTTCTGGGCAGCCGGTTGCAATTTTTGAAGATCCGTTGCCAGTCTTAATGAACAGTGTTCCGGGGACGTCACAGCCGCGCCGTGGAGGCGGTGGTTCAATGGCCATGTTTCAGCAGCAGAGTCAGCCTAAAGGTGACCTTGGCCAACTATGGGATGTACTAGGGCTTCAGCTCGCTGCAGGCAGCGGCCGTCCACTCATGGGTCAAATGGGCTCATCGCCCTATGTTGTCTGGCAAGATTACAATCCTCATCCAAAACTGGAACTACCTAGTGAGTTTGTCTTTATTGACGCGGAATTGGGTGAAGCTGAGAGCGGCGTGTCTCGTAGTTTTAATCAATCCAATCCAATTACGCGCGGGCTGCAAGAAGTTTTGTTCCCTTTTCCTGGGGCACTGTCTAAAGATGAAAAAGCTAATCTGGAATGGACACCACTTGTCACAACTGGAACACGTTCAGGCACGATTGAAGTCGAGCAGGTTTTGGGAAATCGCGGAGATATGCGTCAATTGAGAATCTTCGAAAAGCCAGGCAGTCAGGCTATGGTTCTTGCGGCGGCGGTTGATCGGGAATTGCCAGGAATTGGAAGTGCGACCGAGAGTGAGGAAGGCCCGTCTGACGGAGGCACAACGTTGGTTCGGGCTATTGTTGTTGCAGATATTGATCTCATGGGCCCTCAAATTTTTGGTCTTAGAAATCGTCCGGATGAAGTCTTTGGGCTTAACTTTGATAATGTAACGTTTGTTTTGAACGTGCTTGATACGCTTTCGGGTGATGATCGTTTTCTTGAAATCCGAAAACGAAAGCCAAAGCATCGAACCCTTGAACGTATCGAGAATACGGTTGCAGATGCTCGTGAAATGGCCGATAAGCAAAGGCAGGACTATATAACCCAATTCGATAAAGCGGAGCAAAATGCGAATGCCGAGATGCAAAAGGAAGTCGGAGAATTTGAAAAGAAGATTGAAGATATGGAGTCGAGTGGAAATACAGATCGTCAGGCTGCCATGCAGGCGGTGCAACAGTTGGCGAGCCGCCAACGGTTAGCTCAACGGAGGCTTGATACAAAACTTGAGCAGCTGAAGCGAAAGAGAGATGTTGAAATTGAGCAGGTAGAGCGATCTCTTGAGGCAACAATACGGCGGGAACAGGATTGGCAGAAATGGCTAGCCGTTATGTTGCCCCCGATACCACCACTTGTGGTTGCTTTTTTTGTATTTTTCCGTCGTCGAGCTCAAGAGCGCGAAGGTGTGGCAAAGTCACGCCTTCGATAGATTTTTATTTGGAGTAGAAGAACAAAATGAATATGGAAAGTGTCTCGGAAACACGTGACCCCGCAATGCGTAGGACGGCGGTCTTTCTCGGTGCTGGATTGTTGCTGTTAGCTTTGGGTTGGGCTGTGCAGCCACGTTTCAAGCCGGCGACATTAAAACCTGCAGTTGAGCGTGTTCTCTTTCCTGCATTAACAGATGCTGAGAAGGCAGCGAGTCTTGAGATCATTCGGTACGACGATGAGTTGGCGACCCTCTACCCATTTAAAGTGATTAAGTCTGGCGGTGTATGGGTGCTGCCGTCTCACCAGAACTACCCAGCTGATGCCAAAGATCAGCTCGCAGCCGCCGCAACAGAACTCATTGACCTGAAGGCGCTTGATGTTGTGACTGAAAGAGCAGCTGATCACGAAGTCTACGGGGTCATCGAGCCCGATCAGGAGAAAATCAAGCCTGGTATGACTGGTGTTGGGCAATTAATCGAGATACGTGATCTGTCCGGCAGTAAGAGTGCCCGGCTTGTTATTGGGAAAGAAGATAAGCAGGCAG
>DONH01000423.1 GCA_003509235.1 Planctomycetaceae bacterium | reverse complement strand
GTTGACTCGGGATTAAATCGTCCACTACTTGGTGACATACAACGACGACAAGTCCCTGTCATTTTCCCGCTTGAGCAATTAGTTGCTAACGCTGGAGTAGTTGCCATTGCGAATCAAGATGATCTTCTTATGGACGGAGACCCCTCGTTTGCAGGAGGTTTCCCTGACATGGAAATGATGGAAGGCCCAATGGGCGTACAGCCCACCGTCATGTCACCACCAGCAAAAAAAATGCCATACGTTCTTTTGACCGGCCTTGTTCCTTTTCGCAAACAAATTGACGAATACATTGCGCTGTATTCGCGAGCTAGTTATCAAAGTCCAGAACGCGACTTGCCTATCTGGCATGACTATGCCGTTGAGCGAATAGAAGTTCGGCCTGACGGCGGAGGTGAATGGAAGGTAATTGACATTACTCGTCTGTACGAAGACTGGAAAGACAACTGGGCCGGCACTGCAACTGACTCAGTTCCTCAGCAATTCATACTACCTGCAACGCAAAATCTATTTGATCCTGCTGATGTGCCATTCGGCTACTGGAGCCCTCTCCCAACGCTTGCGGCCAGACCCACGCTCAATGGCGTAGATACCATGTCAGGTGGGGACCCAAGCATGGCTGGCCCTGGCTACGGCTCATCATGGGGCCTACGGTCGATCCACCCTTGGGCAAAAGATGAGATGAAAGAGTTGCTTGCAGAACAAAAACAGTTGGCACTTGAACAGCAAGAAAACATGGGGCTTGGTGGTGAAATGGGATACGGCATGGACTCTGGTGGTGAATTTGGCGGTGGAATGACTGGGACCACCACAGGCACCTTCAGTCCATTTGGAGACATCGAGATGGGCATGGACGAAGGAGGCATGGAGGAACAGTATGATGAAAGCATGATGATGGGCTATGGTGGCGAAGGCGAAGGAATGATGATGCTCGACCAAGACTATTGCCTCTTCAGATTTATTGACACCAGTGTTGAACCTGGTCGGCTCTATCGATACCGAGTGACTCTTCGCGCCTGGAATCCAAACTGGAATCTCCCTCAAAAATTTCTTGAAAGTCCCGAAGCGGCTGAAGAGCAATTTGTACAATCGGCCACCTCAGAACCGTTCCCTAGTTTGGACGCAATGCCTATTCATGTACCAGCAGACAGTCTGCTCCTTGCACGACTTTTATTACGGGATGAAAAGAAGGTGTATGGGCTAGGTGTGAATGATCAGGAACTCCTTGTTCTCGATAGCAATGAAGATTCAGGAAACTTTGAACTGCATTCAATTGAAAGTGAGCCTGGAAACATTGTTGGGAGCAAGAAAGGTAAGCGAAAGATTAAGCAATTTAACAATCAAAGAATTTCTGTTCCGCCACATAATGTTGATAGTGACCAAACACTATTAGCGGTAGTTGGGCAACAAACTATCGATGGGAAAAAGCGTCCTGGACGGGGATTCGTCCCACCGGAACCCCTAGAGATTCTCATTGCTGATTCTGCTGGAACTCTTGAGGTCATTTTGGCAGATGCATGTGAAGAAACTGTTCGAAAATACTTGCCAACTCTCCCCGGATTTCAACCACCGCAAGCGGTCGATCCGAGCATGATGGACCAATATGATGAGAGCATGATGGACTTCTGACGAATATCACCTTTCACACAAACTGTCCATAAATCACCAGACTGAGATCCGCTCGAATGTTTATGAAAAAACTTTTATTCCTGAACAGATCCTTGTCCATACCGCACGTCGGTCTTTTTTTACTTATCTTGGCTTGCTACACCGATTCTGTTTCAGCGCAAAACGAACCACGATATAAAAACATGGCTTCTCTTGAAGCTTCAAATGAGATGAAGGCTTATCAAAAAGACCTTCGGTCTGGTGCACAATTTGCGGAAAAACATCAGCAACTTCTATTGAACGAAGGACTTCCACAACTATTTATTGATGGCAATCGGCTCGATAGAGCACAGGTGCGGCAACGTCTTGAAAAAATATTTTTTGAGTCAATAGCTGATTCCGCTGCACACAAGAAGGCAACTGACACGGCCGTCCAACAGTTGACTACTTTGGCTCGCAGTGAACAAATTTCTATTAACGGAAGCATTAATGCTGCCCTATTTCTCGGAGATCTGAGGGACAAGCAAGGCCAGCTACTCACAACAGCAACACAACCACTTTCCGAGATTGTATCTGATGATTCCGTCACACCTTCCGTGCGTATCGCTGCTTTGACGGGACTTGGAAAGAAAATACAAGCCTTGAAAGCATCGGGTGGCACCAACCAACTGTCGGAAGCAGACATAATCCTACCTGCCCTGAGTACAATCGTCGCACTCCCTACAGAATCCGTACCGCCGGTTGGACGAGACTGGATGCAACGGCAGGCATTCAAAGTTTCTAGCGACATGCTTGAAATCATGGATGATTCACCACAAAAACTCGAAGTCGTAGTAAAAAATGCTGCGATAATTCTTAAAAATTCAAATCGCTCTATCGACCTCAGAATTCGTGCGGTCGTCTTCCTCTCTAACTCTGCCCGTGTTGGAATCACTGTACCAGCAAATGAAATCCTGACAGTTGCTGAAGAACTTGTAAAAGAATCGCTTCGTGATGCGTATGGCATCATTCAAGACAAAAAATTCGAGGAGGAAGTTACTGGACTGAGTGATATGGGCATGGGTGGTGAAATGATGGGCTATGACGGGATGGGCATGCCTGTCGAGACTGAAAAGAATTACCTGCCAATCACCTACTTCGTTCGAGCTAGTTGGCGACTTATAACGCTTGCTGATTCAATGACTCGCCTCGCACAACAACTCGACAATAATAAAGACCAATACGAAGAGAGTGCGAAACGCATTCGTTCCTATGGAGTCAAACTCTACGAAGAACCAAAAGATTCATCTCTTATGAGTGCTCTTGAAGCTTTTGATCCAGAATCCATTGTAACCGAAGCAGATGACCCAGAGCCTGAGGATCCTGACAAAGAAACAACTCCTAAGAAATTGTCCCCGTTCAAACTACGGTGACTTATTCATCGCCTACTTCTTAATTAATTCACGAACAGACATACCTGATGGAATCATTGGCAACACCTGTTCCTGATATGGCACTTGAACATCCAGAAGTGCAGGCCTGTCAGAATCTAGCAACCGCGTTAAAGCTGATTCCAGGTCCTTCTTTTCAGATATGGTCTCGGCCTGCCATCCAAACCCTTGTGCAATGGCCACAAAATCTGGATAACGAGCATCTGGGGAAATTCCGTCACCCTGACCTGAAGCCTCAGGGTTTCCAACTGGCCCGAGGTAGGTGTGCGCCCGGTTCCCCTTAAAGAAGCGGTCTTCCCACTGCACGACCATACCTAAATGTTGGTTATTCAACAGGAGAACCTTGACGGGAATATTTTCGCAAGTGCAGGTTGCAAATTCTTGAATGTTCATCAGGATGCTACCGTCTCCATCGATATCAATAACGATATCGTCCGGACAGCCTACTTTTGCCCCCATTGCCGCCGGCAATCCAAAGCCCATCGTCCCAAGACCACTTGAAGAAAGCCATGTTCTCGGGCGCCTGAATTTATAAAACTGTGCGGCCCACATCTGATGCTGGCCAACCCCGACAGCCACAACTGTATTGCGCTCTGCCGTCAAACGAGATAATTCTGCAATAGCCTCTTGAGCAAGAATACCTGGGTACGTTTCATCAAATGCGAAAGGATCTTCTTTCTTCCAGCCAGCTATCTTCGCATGCCATTCATCCAAGCCCTCTTCTGGTGGCTCTACAATCTCATTGAGTTGTGACAGGGCTTCGTTGACATCGGCTACGATTGGTACGTGAACTAACTTATTTTTATTAATTTCCGACGGATCGATATCTATATGCACGATAAATCCATGCTGGGCAAATTCTTCTACTTTACCTGTGACACGATCATCAAATCGAACACCAACTGCGATGAGCAAATCTGCCTCGTCAACCGCATAATTTGCGTAGACACTGCCATGCATTCCTAACATGTCAAGCGACCTCTGGTTATCACCAGGAAACGCACCAAGCCCCATCAGTGTCATTGTGACTGGTATTCCCGTTTTCTCAACGAGTGTTCGCAGGTTTTCAGAAGCATCCCCGGCAATGACTCCACCACCTGCATAAATTACTGGTCTTTTTGAACGTCGGATCGCAGCTGCAACCTGAGCAATCTGCTCGGAGTGGGCACGACGAACTTCAGGGTGATAGCCAGGCAAATTCATTTCGACTTCATAATCCGGATGTATATGAGTCAATTGAATATCCTTCGGCAGATCAACGAGGACAGGCCCCGGCCTTCCGGTCGTTGCTATGAAGAATGCTTCCTTCATCACACGTGGAATGTCATCTGCATTAGTCACAAGGTAATGATGTTTGGTGATACCTCGACACACTTCAACTATTGGTGTTTCCTGAAATGCATCTGTACCGATAACACTCGTGCCAACCTGCCCAGTGATGGCCACTAATGGAATGCTATCGAGTTTTGCATCAGCAATCGCCGTCACAAGATTGAGAGCACCTGGACCGCTCGTTGCCATACAGACTCCAGGCTTTCCAGTTGTGCGGGCGTATCCCTGTGCTGCAAAACCACCACCTTGCTCATGACGCGGTAGAATAGTTCGAAGTTTATCACCAAACCGAGTAAGTGATTGATGCAGGGGCATACTCGCACCACCCGGATATGCAAACACTACCTCGACACCATTGCGGACAAGTGATTCAATGACTGCATCGGCTCCGCTGATAAGAGATTCGTTTCGTGTCTGATCAGGTGCGGTTGCCATCGCCGTCGTCCTCTCTTGTTGTCTTTGAAGCATTTATACGTATTTTGCTCGAGTTTACCCCACGGCCCCTCCGCGAATACTCGCCCATATTGGGAGAACACCAGACTCGGTAAACTTCGTACACTTCAACGATACACGAAAAGAAGCCTCGGGTCAGCTATTAAGGCGCTATAAAAGGCACTATTTCTTTAGAACATCCCCTACAATACGACTGTGTTAGCTGCTCAGAATGACTGTGAAAACGCATTGTCACCCGTAACTTCGGGGCAACTGCAACAACTTGCCGATGGACTGCGCGAGCATAGTGGTTTTGTCGAGGTCCTTACCAGTCTTCAGCAGGGTCATGGTGGGACAATTGGGGGAACCTGGGGAGCGGCAAGCAGTCTGGCTGTCGCTGGCATTGCATCAGCAAGAGCCGAAGAGCGGCAAGGCCTCGTTGTTGTTGTTGTTCCGCATGCAGTGGATGCGGACATGTTTGCTGATGACCTCACACTTTTTACCTCCTTGGCCATTGACGTTCTACCGCCCATCGAATCGATCGGTGACCCATCCACTGACCACGAAACTCAGGTTAATGATCCGGCAGAAGCGAAACGATTGGCTACCGTCAAACGTCTAGTGGACTACTCGGATAAAAGCCCAAGAATTTTAGTCACATCTATGCAGGCTGTATTAACTCCACTTGCCGACCCACGGCAGATTCAGGAGAGCACACGACACCTCACTCTTGGAGCCAAGGTTGATCCTCAAGAGTTAGCTGAATGGCTTTCTGCCCGAGGATGGCAACAAGTCGACACACTTGATTCTCCCGGCAGCTTCGCTCGTCGGGGTGGCATTATTGATCTTTTTGCCTCTGACTGGGAGCGACCTGTTCGGCTTGAACTCAATGATGATGAAATTGATTCACTTCGAACATTCGATACCGTGAGTCAACGAAGTGTTCGAACGCTAGAGTCCGTCGACCTGACCGCTCTGCAATCATTAAACAAAAGTAATCGACGAGCTTGGCTCACGGATGTTGTACCTTCGGGCACCTGGTGGAGCCTTGTCGAACCACAGGAGCTGTCAGATGAAGGAAAACGACTAGCTACCATCCTTCCGATGGAACTCGTGCTTCCGTCAGAGGAATTCTTCACTCGTGTATACCGATTTCCATCTGTGATTTTATCTGCGATCGCTCCTGCAAGTCTTGAGGCAACTGCCCATTTAGCCGTTGAAAGCGTCGAACGCTTCACTGGCCAACTTGATCGAGTCTGTCATGAACTCGACACGGTAGGAAAAGACCAAGATGTTTGGATTGCCGCGCCCACAGAAGCTGAAGAACAAAGGCTGAACGAGCTTTTATCTCCATCGGCTCCGGCTCGGGCTGGACGCCTTCACTTCTTACAAGGGAGACTCTCTGCCGGATTTCGTCTCGTTCCGGACAAACTAGTGCTGATCTCTGCAGCTGAACTCTTTCGCCGACAAGATTCCCCGCGAAATAGATTGCCCAAACATCGGCTCACCCGAACCATCGACACGTTCCTTGACCTAGTTGAAGGGGATTTTGTTGTTCATGTCGCGCATGGAATAGCTCGCTACAAAGGCTTGAAACTCCTTGAAAAACATGGGCGGACGGAGGAATTCCTGGAGCTGGAGTTTGCAGAATCAACTCGAGTGTATGTGCCAGCCTCATCCATTGAATTGGTTCAGAAATATGTCGGTGGTGGAAAAAATGGCCCTAAACTTGCAAAGATCGGGGGGACTCTCTGGACACGCCAAAAGCTAGCGGTTGAAAAAGCAGTTGCCGACATGGCGGCTGACATGCTCGAGATTCAAGCAGTACGGGCAAAGCAGCCTGGTCGAGCATTTCCACCTGACACGCCTTGGCAAAAAGCATTTGAACAATCGTTTCAGTTCGATCCCACTCCAGATCAAGCAACAGCCATTGAAACAATCAGAGGCGATCTGGAACAGTTGAAACCAATGGATAGACTTCTCTGCGGTGATGTCGGATTTGGCAAAACTGAGCTTGCCATGCGGGCAGCATTCAAGGTTGCCGAAGCTGGCAACCAGGTGGCTGTCTTGGTACCGACTACGATTTTAGCTGAACAACACCGTCGCACATTCACTGAGCGATTTGCAGAATATCCGTTTACCATTCGTGGCCTTTCACGACTCACAGCATCTCGTGAAGAACGTGAGACACTTGAAGGAATCGCGCGAGGAACTGTTGACATAGTCGTTGGAACACACAGGCTTGCGCAGGCCGATATTCACTTTGACAACCTAGGGCTTCTAGTTGTTGACGAAGAACAACGATTTGGTGTCGACGTGAAAGAGAGGCTCAAGGCAATGCGTGCCAGTGTTGATGTTCTTACCATGACTGCCACGCCTATCCCTCGAACACTTCACATGGCCATGCTAGGTATTCGGGACATTTCAAATCTGACAACACCACCGGCTAATAGGCTTGCAGTCGAAACGCGGGCGTGCCGATTTGATGAAACTCTTTTACGTCATGCCATTGATAGAGAACTTGCTCGAGATGGACAGATTTTTTTCGTTCACAACAGAATCAATGACATTCAAAAAGTTGCAGATAACATTCGTAAGATTGCCCCTCACATTTCCATTGGGATAGCGCACGGCAGACTACATGAAGGTGAATTGGAGCAAGTCATGGTTGACTTTGTTACGGGTCGAACACAACTCCTGTTAGCGACAACTATCATTGAAAGTGGGCTTGATATACCAAGAGCAAATACAATTTTTATTAATGAAGCCGACCACTATGGGCTTGCTGACCTACATCAACTAAGGGGCCGAGTTGGGCGATCACATCACCGAGCTTATTGCTATCTCATCGTTAAAGAATCAACACGACTGACATCAACAGCGGCGAGAAGGCTTCGAGCGATTCAGGAATTTTCCAGTACCGGAGCCGGTTTCTCTTTAGCCATGAGAGACCTCGAAATTCGAGGTGCTGGCAATCTGCTAGGCACTCAGCAGAGTGGCCACATAGCATCTGTGGGTTACGAACTCTACTGTCGACTCCTTGAAAATGCTGTCTGTGGATTGAAGAATCTACCTCCAAAGGATCCTATACCGGTACGAATCGATCTGCCAGGTGATGCATGGATTCCTAGAGACTACATAGCCGATCTGCGATCAAAAATTGACTTCTACCGTCGAATTTCTCGAGCCTCAGCCCTGTCACATGTTGATGACCTCGAGACAGAAATAGAGGATCGCTTCGGACCATTACCGATGGCTTTCCATCGCCTACTTGATCTTGCACGGCTACGAATAATCGCGTCTTCGCTGAGCATTGATTCTATTTCCAAGCAGCCGGGACTTCTTGTCATTGGTCATCATGACATTCATCGCATTGAGAAATGGAGACAGCGTTGCCTATTATCTGGACAAGAGGTTCGTGTCGTTGGAAACAAAACTGTTGTCTTACCTCTCCATAAGCGTGTTGCTTCTGATGAAGACAAACTCTTTCAGACTGTCAAAAAACTTTTCCAGATTGAATAGTTTTATGAGGCAGCCTTCATCGATCAGATCTGACTAGGCTCGCCATCAAGAGAAGCCGCTGCTCTCCACAGATTACCCGCCTTACCATAAAGGCATGTATTTTTCTGCTCACGCCCGAATTGGAAATCAGAAAGACCCACCACGCGTGCAAAAATCTGTTCAGAAGGCACTGTTTTTTCGTGTTTCAAATAGCTTTTATACAACTAATGGCGGCCCTGTCTTCTCTATTTTAACGGCTCGAAATGTAGCCTTTTTTGAAAGTACCACGGTGTGTAAAGTTCCCATCGCTTTTACAACGAACTGTGGCGGCTGGTATGCCACCATTTAACTTTCTCCTACATCGATCGTGTATCATTTGAACTACTTGTGTCCTCGCTCCATCACTTATGCACTCGCTATCTACTTGTGTATAAATTGTGCAACGGTAGCCGATGAGCCTCAGGCCTCTGGTGAGATACCAGAGCTGTTCCAGCCTGTTATGCCGACTATTCCTGAGTCAATCTCAAGGCCATCCGATTGGCCAACAAGCATCCCATCAGCTCTCAGCAAAAATGTACTTTCGAGTATTTTGGAACGACCGGGAGCGCCACTAGAGCCTGTCGATGAAGACGGAAACCCTCTCGTTCATGACACCAAACATAAACAGAAGGATCGTGGCTCGAGTGATGTTGTCCTCGCAGATTACGAGGAAACTCAATTCACTGCTAAGCCAACTAGCTCGGTAGAAGCTGAGATGCCAGGCATGAAGTCTCTTGATATGGCACAGGTTGTCGCTCGTGTCGGGCCTGAGGTGGTGCTCGCGGGAGACTTAATGACTCCGGCAGCGTCAGAATGGATTAAAAAAGTCTCTCCTGGACTACGTCCTGAGCAAATTGCTGAACTTCGCTTTAAAATTTATCAGCAGGTAATTGATCAACACCTCGAAACACTTCTTGTTTATGTTGATGCTTGTCGAACGATACCCGAAGAAAATTTCCCAGAGATTCGTGAAAAAGTAGATGAGGCATTTGATCAAGAACAACTACCACAAATGGTTCAGGCTGCAGGAATGGGGTCTGTCCGTGAGTACGAACAACTGTTGCGGACGCAAGGTCAGTCACTTGGGCGCATGCGAAAAATGTTTTTTGAGAGAGCCCTCGCGCAGGAATGGATACAACAAAACGCAAATACAACCGGAGAAATTCCTCATGCAGAAATGATTGCCTGGTATCAGAATCATCTCGATCAATATGAGTTTCCAGCGCGAGCCCGCTTCGAACAGTTAACTGTGAGAATCAGTCAAAAACAGCCGAGAGATCAATCGTGGAATCGACTTGCTGCGATGGGGAATGATGTTCTTAATGGTCGCCCATTCGAGGAGGTTGCAAAAGAATCATCTGAAGGCCCTACAGCTTCTAATGGAGGGCTCTACGATTGGACCACTCAGGGTAGTTTAGTTTCAGAGGTCATCGACAAGGCAATCTTTTCTCTACCAATTGGTGAACTCAGTGCTATTTTAGATGATCAGACTTCGCTTCACATTATCCGAGTCATTGAGCGATCCGATGCTGGGAGAACACCTTTTATTGATGCGCAGGTTGCCATCCGAATGGGCCTTCGCAGAGAGAAGCAAGAAAATGCAAGAAAAGAATATCTGGATAGGCTGAGAGACCGGACACCAATATGGACGGTGTTCGATGAAGAGCAGAAAAACACCAAAATAGCTGGAAGACCATCGGTCACCCGATAAGGTGCACTTCAGCGGCACGATTAGTCCATAACTAAAGCAAAACCTTATCGGCATTGAGGTCGATTGCTGACAGGTCGCTTGAGGACTAAACTACTTGACTGAGTTCACTCGGGCCGAAAACGTGGTCTGATAATCGCTCAACACGACCTTGGAGCCCCGCCACATGAGCGCCCCGACAGCAAATTCAATTCGGTCAACGCCCTGGCCAGGAACACGATCCGAGGAGCCAGCAAACCTTTCCCTCTATGGGCAGCATGTCGAATTGCCAGTCATCGTCGGAAGTGAAGGCGAGAAGGCGATTGATATCTCTCGTTTACGATCCGGCACTGGCTACATCACACTTGATGAGGGATATGTAAATACCGGATCAACGACAAGCGGCATCACATTTCTCAATGGCGAAAAAGGAATCCTCCGTTATAGGGGATATCCAATTGAAGACCTTGCGGCACGTTGTGATTTTATTGAAGTTGCCTATCTTCTTATTTATGGAGAACTTCCAACAAAAGACGAGTTAACTAATTTCCGCCATTCTTTGTCCAATCACTCAATGATTCATGAGGACATGCGAAGCTTTTACAGTGGCTTTCCTCGTGATGCTCATCCCATGGCTATTGTCGGTAGTGTCGTTGGCGCACTTTCAACATTTTACCAAGACTCATTGGATGTTCGAGATCCGAAGCAAGTTGAAGTAAGTGTTCACCGCCTGCTTGCAAAACTTCCAACAATTGCAGCATACAGTTACAAAAAGTCAATTGGACAACCCCTCATATACCCAAGGAATGATCGCTCGTATTGCGAAAACTTCCTACAGATGATGTTTGCTGTACCGTGCGAGGAATATGAGATAGACCCGGACTTTGCCGAGGCGCTTGACATGCTTCTAATCGTGCATGCCGATCACGAACAGAACTGTTCAACTTCAACGGTTCGCATGGTTGGATCAAGCGATGCAAATCTTTTCGCAAGTATTTCTGCAGGTGTCTCTGCCCTGTGGGGTCCGCTCCATGGTGGCGCAAACCAAGCCTGCGTTGAGATGTTAGAACAAATTGTGGCGGATGGTGGCAACGTAAAAAAATACGTAGAACTTGCCAAAAAGAAGGACTCTGGATTTCGGTTGATGGGGTTTGGACACCGTGTCTACAAAAACTATGACCCAAGAGCGACACTTATAAAAGCGTCATGTGACAAACTGCTCGCCAAAATTGATCGCTGTGATCCTTTATTTGATATTGCACAACAACTGGAAGAAGTGGCTCGTGGAGACGACTACTTCATCGAGCGTAAACTGTACCCAAACGTCGATTTCTACTCTGGTGTCATCTATCGTGCGATGGGCATACCAGAACAGATGTTTACGGTTCTTTTTGCAATGGGACGCCTTCCCGGATGGATTGCCCACTGGATGGAAATGCACCGAAGTCCAACAAAAAAAATCTGCCGGCCACGGCAAATCTATTCAGGCGAGACACTCCGCAAATTTGTCCCGCTCGATCAAAGATAGTTTCGCACTTTGCTTGCAGTTCTTGGATTCACTTTTACTCTAGCCGACGCTTCTCACGCTTCTGTCGAAAAAAAGTTGAAAGCAGTTCACTGGATTCTTGCTCCAGAACATGCCCCACGTGCTCGACCTGATGATTGAGTCTGGAGTCTTCGAAAAGATGATAGAGCGATTCAACTGCACCAGCCTTCGGATCGCCTGCACCCCACACAACAACCGGTACTCTTGCCTGCACGATCGCACCAGCGCACATGAGGCAGGGCTCAAGTGTGACATACAAGACACAGTCGATAAGCCTCCAAGAACCCAATGACGACGCTGCTTGCGTCAAAGCAATCATCTCTGCGTGAGCCGTTGGATCCGCTAACTGCTCCCTCTGGTTATGAGCACTACCAACAATTCGGCCGGCAGCAACTACAACCGCTCCGACAGGCACCTCATCTTCCTCAACTGCTTGCCTCGCTTCACTGAGAGCAGCCCTCATCCATTTTTCATGTGCTGGCTGTCCACTCAAATGATCAGGAGAAAACATACCTACTCCTCTTGTTCGCGCTTGTTAATAAAGCCACAGTCAAATCAAACAGCCGACGACGCTCTCGCGTAGTATTAACCAAAAAAATATTCCAGATAGCAAATCACCCCTGCAGAACGCCCTTTGCCTTCTTCGTTGGACACCCAGCTCTTGTGATAACTAAGATAGTAAAGCATCATTTTTAAAAAAGTGTTGATACTTATTTTCAGACACATCCCACATGCCTCCCCATGGAAATCTCGATGGATGCCCTCTTACTTCTGCTGCGATGGATGCATATTTTGGGGGCAGTACTTCTTGTTGGAGGATTATGCTTTTCTCGCTTTGCTCTTTTGCCTGCCTTGGCTGATACCGAAGAAGACAGTCGTGAAAAATTGCAGGAAAGTATTCAACGTAAATGGATGCCCTGGGTTATTATCGCTATTACGCTTCTTCTTGTGAGCGGACTGGCAAACTTTCTTCTGTTTAACAGCACTGTTCAATCTCAAGGATGGGGAGATGGCGAGTGGATGAAGCAAACAAGTTACCACGCTATATTTGGCGTTAAGTTTCTTCTCGCTTTGGTTGTTTTCTATTTTGCAAGCGGGCTCGTTGGCCGAGATTCCGGTACGGCTTGGATACGAAGTGATCGTGCTCGCTGGCTTGGGTTGACCCTTGGTCTTGCTGTTGCCATCATCATATTATCCGGTCAGCTTCGCAACCTGCACACAGGCCCTAATCAATCCTTCGGGGCAGAACTCGGCGTTGCACTTGGTGTTGATTTTGTTCCAAATGATACTGCTGAAGAAAATCGGTACAAAAGCACAGAGGCAGGATCTGCCTTCCGTGAGCAGGCTACCACAGACATTCCTGATGAATCAGCCGATCGCATCGGAGTTGAATAAATAACTTATTGACTTTTCCAGTCAGGCTAATTTCATGGATAAGAAAACAAAAAAACGAATTGATGTTCTTCAGCAGAAAATCACCAAACTTCAACGACTTTTAACTGCCGAAAAAGAACAGCCTGACGATCCTGCGGAAATTCCACGAATCGAAGCGGAGCTCGCCAAGGCACATGCAGAAATGTCATCACTGAAAAGTGACTGACTATATATTTTATTTTTCGCCAGCTTCCTCGCTTATGAACATCCGCAGCCTACTAGGGTCATTATTTAATTTTGGAGGGACTTCCAAAGTTCATGTATGGCAGCGTTTTGAACCGATTGGTGAAGGCATTGCAGGTACAATGTCCCGATTCTACAAGGCACGTGACAAAGAGTCTGGCAATACTGTGGGACTGAAGCTTCCAAATATGGACAAGGTTGCTCCAATAGAGAGTCGCTTTAAAGGGTTAAACAAACCGACTGAGGGTGAAATCAGTCAACTGATAGTCGGTAACCATGTAGTCAAAACCCTTGAGCATGGGAAAACACACGACGGCGGACAGTTCATCGTCCAGAACTTTCTGGATGGTATGCTCGTTCACTTTCGCTTAAAGCGAGGCGATCCACTCTCACTAGACAATCGAATTGATTTAATTCGACAAACAGCACAAGGTGTCGCTGCGGTTCATGAGGCTGGGTTTGTTCATCGTGACATCTGTCCAAGAAATCTGATGATGAGTCCTGAAGGCAAGACTACGTTATTTGATTTTGGTCTTTCTGTTCCAAATAAGCCAGCGTTCCTCCGACCCGGAAACCGGACCGGGACGCCAAACTACATGGCTCCAGAGGTCATTCGACGGCGACAATCTGACCACCGACTTGACATCTTTTCCTTTGGTGTCACTGCTTATGAAATTTGTAGTGGCACGTTACCATGGCCTGGTGGTGACGCTCGTGCAGCTTTGGCTCATGACACACCAGTTCAAGATATTCGAGAACTGGACAATGACATCCCTGATCGCCTAGCCGAGGCCATAATGGACTGTCTCAAGCCTGATCCTGAAAACCGGCATGACACAATGGAAGATTTTCTTCGGAAAATTGCACGTTTGAACTAGAGAATGGGGCTTGAAGGACCCAAGACGTGATTTACACTTAGATTTTTGTCTATTTACGTCGATTTGACTTGATTCGAACACTTCTACCAAAAATATTATCTCAAACGCTGAGGAATCCCCGCCATGACAATGAACAAAAGCCTCCGAGTCCGAAAAGGTGGTGGTGGTAACCGAGGAGTGTTGACCCGAGCAGAACGGATAACGAAACTCAAAGAACTGGAAAAGTGGGAAGAGGGACAGAGTCCACTTGGTCTCGCAAAAGTTCGTGTCCAAAAAATATCAATGAAGAAAAAGAAACCGGCCAAGGATGAGCCAGACGCAACTGAAGGCACGTAATCTTCAGGCTTAAGCCAGGCTTGCTTATCCTAGTGAAGACTCATTTTATTACACGGGCTGCAGCGGTCTGTCCCGATAGGATTACCTGAGGAATCCCTACGCCCTCATACGCACTTCCAGCTAAGCCAAAAGACGGAAGTTTTGCCTCAGCTTGCCGGATTTTTTTTATTCTCTCGACATGTCCTAGGTTGTACTGCGGCATGGATCTGTGCCATCGATCTACTTGAACTATTGATGGGCTACCGTGCAGACCAATTGTCGTTCGAAGATCAACAAGCACTTTTTCGATGACTTGTTCATCAGTGAGGCTCGTAATACTCATATCAAGTGCTCCTCCTATAAAAGTCCGAATAAGCACAGCACCAGATGGTGCTCTGCCAGGAAATTTACTACTTGAAAAACTCGCGGCCAGAATTCGCTTGCCTGCAACCTTTGGAATAATCATGCCTGCGGCTTGCAAGGCATGAGATACATCTCGTCGGTCAAATCCGAGCGAAACAACGGCAGCACCTGAAAATTCAATCTTCTTTAATTCAGCTGATAGATTTGGTGACACTGTCGAAACCATCGTCGCAGCTGTTGAGGCTGGTACTCCCAGCACAACTCCATTGGCTCGAATTGACTGGTTCCCAAGGACAACTTGCCATTCACTACTGTCTCGCTGCAAGGATCTCACATGATCCTGAACCACCAGAACACCAGCGTTCCGAAGCCGAGCCTCAAGTGCATCAATCAGTGTCTGCATGCCCCTTTTGAAAGATACAAATTGCCCGTAACGGGCACCGCTTGAATCGCATGTACCATTTGCCTGTGCGGCTCTCTTCTTTTCACCTTTCGTAAGACTTCCCCATTCCTGTTCCATTTTCAAGAACTCTGGGCACGCCGCCGCCATGCTGAGTTTCTTTGGATCAGCTGTCCAAATACCGGAAACCAACGGCTGAACTAATTTATCAAATGCTTCTTGACCAAGCCTTCGAACGACAAAAGACTCAAGACTTTCATCAAGATCTTTATGTGATCGCCGAGGAATAAAACGTTCTCCAGCAACCCGCAGACGACCAGAACAAGAAAGAATATTCGATCGTAAAAACGGAATGATTCGCCCTGGAGCGAGCAGTCTGAATCCTCGTGGCACTGGAAGAAGGGAGCCGCTTTCACCACCTTTTTGTGAGCTCCATATAAGCGCTCTCCTTGCTTCGGGATTGATACTGATCAGTTCCTTGGTAATCCCAAGACGCTCAACTAACTCAATTCCTTCAGGGCGTACAGAAAGAAAACTATCTGCCGAACGTTCTATGAGCCATTCCCCTTGACTCACAGTTTCAATCACACCACCAAGTCGATCTGACGATTCAACAATAGTTACTTTTGGAGGCAATTCCTGCCGGAGAAGCCATTCCGCTGCCGATAGACCCGCAAGTCCACCACCAATAAGGACAATGTGCTGTTTGTTTTTTAATCGATTAGCCATTCATTCAACATCGGCAAGACAATGTGGTCCCTTAGAACATGCTATGTACTGTAGTCTCTTCTTATCGACTTGGGGAATAACCATAATGCCCATCTTTCCCAATCTATTGCATGAAGCTACGAATGATGTACTTCGCACATTGCGACTTGTTTTTGGTCTAGACTCAGTTTCCTGCGACTTCTAGTGTCCGAAAATCTTTTGTGACAGTGGCATTC
>DONH01000358.1 GCA_003509235.1 Planctomycetaceae bacterium | reverse complement strand
CTTGAGGAATGTGATCAGAGTGTCTGGTACGCCCTTTCAATTGCCGATTCACGTGAGGAGTTACTTGCACGAAAAGCAGAGCTTGCCAAACTATCAACTGTTGAACGAGTAGATGAAATAGCATCACTTCTATCAGGAGATGAGGAAGTCAAGACGCCACTCATTACTCAAATAGGAAAGCGACTAGAACAACTGCCAGAACGGCCTCCGCAGATCCCTCTCGACCGCCTTGATGCTTTAGGTGAGTCACTTGGATGGGCCCAAGCAGAGGCAGCACGACGGCCAGGTGGCATGAGAGCTGCCTGGCATCTGGAACGAGCTCGTGATTGTCTTAGACGGATGAGACCCGAAGAATGTTACCAGGCATTGGCAATGTTTCAGCAGCGTGCTGCCGGTGAACTTCTCAGTCGACTTCATGCACTTGCTGCTGTCTCAGACCCAGTCGCTCCATCCCTCAATGATTTACCACCGAGCCTCGTTGATCGATTTGTTGGCTCGAGTGGTAAACATCTACTCAAAATTTATGGGCGGGGAGATATCTGGAATTTCGAGGCCCTCAAAAAGTTTGTGAGTGACGTGCGCAGTGTTGATCAAAAAGCTACGGGTAATCCACTTCAGGCATACGAGGCATCACTCGAAATGAAACGGAGTTATGAGCAGGCCGCACTCTATTCACTCTTCGTAATTATAGCAGTGCTTTGGCTTGATTTCCGAAGCCTCACACACTCTTTATTGGCAGCCTTGCCGCTTGCGGCTGGCATGGCGTTAACCCTTGGCCTTATGGGCGTGCTTGGAATTGATCTCAATCCAGCAAACCTGATTGGCATCCCACTTATTCTTGGTATAGCTGTCGATTATGGCGTTCATATTGTCCATGATGCACTGGAACGGCCTGGCAAATATCGTATTAGTCCATCAACAGCGAATGCCGTGATGGTCGATGCGTTAACAACAATTCTTGGTTTCGGTGCACTCATGGTTGCCAGTCATCGTGGGCTTGAAAGCCTCGGACGACTTCTCACGCTTGGCGTGACAATGTGCACTCTTACATCGCTCGTTTTTCTTCCAGCAATTCTCGGCATTCTGCGTCCCGGTTCAGCAGAAATGGATGACAGTCAGCCCGATGGTGAAGATGCAGAAGTATTAGCCTTTCCGTCTTTGCATGATTGCCGACAGGCTGCCTAACCTTTGATCGTGATAGAAAGTAAATCGCCATGTTGTATCGTTATCGTTTTGTACCACTTGTTCTTGTGCTCGGATTTCTACTCGGATCCCTCGAAGGTGTGCATGCTGAGGGTGTGATGAATGTTGTTATGGAGGATCAATTTCAAACTCCGTGCGAAACAACAAAATATCTCGGAGATGTTGTCATTCTTGTATATGCCGAACGCCGTGGTGCCGAAGAATCACTTCTTCTTGGACGAAAACTCCATCTCCATTTTCATCCAACAGCTGATGAAGTTTCTTCTGATGCATGGTCGAAACAGCCGGTGCGGGGAATCGTAAATTGGCCTGCTGGGGTTGCACTGCCAGACGTTCGTGTTATTCCTGTGGCCTCATTGACGGAAGTACCGAGAGCACTAAAGCCGGTTGCACGAGCTCGTATGCGAAAAGATTCTCCAGTCGTTCCGATCTGGCTCGACTTTGATGGAACACTGAAACGAATGTTCGGTATTATTCCGGGAGAGCCTAATATTGTTGTGCTGAATACGGCAGGGCAGGTGCATTCAGTGCTCTCCGGAAAGCTTAACGAACATGAATTCCAGCAGTTCGTTACACGTATCGACCACATACGATCTGCCAGTCGCGACAAGCCGCGAGTGGTATCGCAACCACAAGAAAATATCCTTCGATAACAACACCATGTTGAACGTTGGTGTTATTGGGAACGTCCTTTGAAACGTCGGCTTGCGCGAGTGAGTGTCTCGCGCTCATCATTTGTTAAACTCGACTCTCCAGAGCGACTAATTTTTTCAAGAATTTCATCAACTTTCAATTGAAGACTTCGCTCGTCTTCGGTGGTTGTTTGTGAGTGACCAAGATTGTCGTCTGGTCGAACAACTTTAAAACGCCGCCGCATCTGTTTGAGTCTTCCACCTAAGTCAGACAGGCCACTGAGATTCCATCCTCTCCAGGCATACAGTAGCCCAAAAACCGCACCACCAATATGTGCAACATGGGCAACGTTGCCACCACCTTGAGTTGCCCCTTGGATATCGGTGACAAAGTAGAGAATGCCAAGTGCCCATGCGGGCACAGGAAGAACACCCCAGATCAGGACTTCCTGCCGAGGGAAGTACCAGACAAAGACAGCTAGAACAGCCATCACCCCACCACTGGCACCGATTAGATACGTCTGGCGAGGCGGAAAGCCACCAGGGAATAAATTGACACTGAGAACCCATGCCAATCCTGATGCGACAACTGCAACAAAATAGAATCGAAGGAACTCTGCTTTACCAAGTACCTGTTCGACAGCCCTTCCGAAAAAAAAGATGGCGAGCATGTTGAATGCAAGATGCCAAGGTGATGTCGCGTCATGTGCAAAGCCATAGGAAATAAGCTTCCAGCATTCCAGCAGATGTTCGGGGAGGTCTCCGCGGAGTGCAAGGATATTGTTGATGGAAAAATTACGACCACCAAAGAGATTGAGCACCCATACTGCGACATTGGCAATGATGAGAGTGATCACCGCGGTCCAGTCAGATTGTCGCTGGAACGAGTTGTCAAAGCGATAATATCCGCGGTCAGAAAAGCCCATTAAGTTGCCTGTTTTGAAATGTAGAGAATTTCTTTCAATTATCTTATCAGGGTTGGACCATGCCTCCCACCGGGGTTCTCAGGGGTGCGGGACTGCAGTCGCTGTTTGGCTTGTGCTACGCTCTCTTGTAAGCGTTTTTAATGATTGCGGGAATTTTATAAAACACCGGTGTTTTATAGCAACGAACGGGATGTCCAGGAGAAAACTGCTTACGGGGCTTGGCGACCGCCAGTCGCATTATGCGAACGAGTGGCTTGAAGGAAGCGGCAATGCGCGGCTTTGGCACTTGTGCTTGTGATGCAGCGATCGGCGGAACTGGTGGACGGGTGTTTGCAATCACCTTGTAAAGCGATTTGCTGGTCTGCCGCTGATCTCAATTGGGAAGTGGCTCATCGTAAGGTACCTGATACAAAATCGATGCGTGGCCGGTTGCTAGAACCGAC
>DONH01000395.1 GCA_003509235.1 Planctomycetaceae bacterium | reverse complement strand
TGCTTGAGCGTGCGTTGAAGCCGCTGGAACGCGACCGAGGTGTCATCTCTCCACCATCTGGTTTGGCGGAACGAACAATTGCTGCAGTGAAGCAAGCTGCAGCTGATAAGAGACGAACACTTTCGGAAACAGCAGAATCTGATTCCATCGTTCGGCCACGAGTTTGGCTTGATCGGGTGATCCTCACCGCAGCGTCTCTTGCGGCAATCATTCTTTTGGCTCCCCTATTGCTTGAAACGATGGAAGATGCCAGGGCTACCAGAGCCCAACAGAATCTACAAAAGGTAGCAACAGCTCTTCAGGGATATGCCGATGTTCACAGCATGTATCCGACGCCGCCTAGTGAAGGGCCACTGTCACGCGCAGGGCTTTACGCTCCTACACTCGTATCAGAGCATAGGATTCGACCTGATGACGGCTTGCTCGTGTATCCCGGATCATCACTCAACCGGGATGGAAATTTTCAGGTGCCTTCAAAGGAAGAGCTCGAAGCAGCTATTGGTACAGAAAAATTCAAAAAGTTAATTGATATTATGGGAGGTGATTACGGCTATACACTCGGCTATCGTGATGAAGCTGGTCGTTTGAAGCCGAATCGCAACCAGCAACGAAGCCATCATCCGATCATGGCAGATGCCCCTGATGCGAGCGGGAAGCAAAGTAGCAACCACCCCGATGGAGCTCATCATATTGTGTACGAGGATGGTCATGTTGAGCGAATCTGGGTTACAAGCTCGACTCTTGATAGATTACACAAGGACGATCATTTGTATCTGAACAACGATGGGGAAATTGCTGCTGGAAAAGACGCGGAAGATGCAGTTATCGGTGATTCTCATCACCAGCCGTAGTGAGAGACTGAGCCTCGTTGTTGCTCGTCACTGAGGAGGGATTGCCTCCTCAGTTGGCATGTGGCAGCATGATCGAGAAAGGTATTTATTTACGCACGAGATCTCGTGCTGCACTGACAACGGCTTGAGTTGTTATGCCAAAGTAATCGAACAACTTCTTGGCCGGGCCAGAAGCACCGAATCCATTCATGCCGATGAATATGCCTTTCTGACCGAGCCACCTTTCCCAGCCAAATCCTGAGGCAGCTTCACATGCTACTCTCGCTGGAATGCTCGCTGGAAGAACGTGCTCACGGTACTCTTGGTCTTGCTCGGCAAAAAGTTCCCAGCACGGAAGACTCACGACTCGAGTTCGAATACCCTCTGAGTCAAGAATGTCAGCTGCATCAAGGCAAAGTGATATCTCACTACCGGTTCCGATGAGAATGCATTCAGCCTCACCTCCTGTAGCTTCTTTCAAGATGTACCCCCCCTTTGCAACGCCGTTCGCTGGCCCAAGATTGGTTCGGTCGAGTGTTGGGAGATTTTGCCGTGAAAGTACCATGACGGCTGGCTGTTTTGGGTTCAGTAATGCACTCCGATACGCCTCTGCAACTTCGTTGGCATCGGCCGGCCGAAAAACATTTAACCCAGGGACAGCTCGGGCACTCGCAAGATGTTCAATAGGCTGATGAGTGGGACCGTCCTCACCAAGACCAATTGAATCATGCGTAAGAACATAAATGACACCAAGTTCCCCTAAAGCAGAAAGTCGAAGGGCTGGTTTGAGGTAGTCAAAGAATACAAAAAAGGTTGCGGCATAAGGCCGCAGACCGCACAAAGCCATACCGTTGCAAGCAGCAGCCATGGCGTGCTCGCGGATACCAAAGTGGAAGTTGCGTCCGCGGAGGTTCTTGGGCCCAAAGTCACCTGCACTGGGAATGAGAGTCATCGTCGATGGTGCAAGGTCAGCTGAGCCACCTAAGAACCACGGGATAGTAGTGCTAAGACTCTGGAGAACTTTTCCTGACGAGACACGACTAGCCAGTCCCTTTGCGTCAGTTGCAAATTTTGGAATTGCTTCTTCCCAGCCCTCTGGTAACTTTCCAGCGAGCATACAGTCCAGTTCCTTCGCGGCGGTCGGTTCGGACGAGGCTAATTTTTGATGAGCTGTCTGCCACGAGGCATTCGCGTGTTGACCGCGTGCACCTATCGAGCCTTGGAAATGTTCCGCAACTCCATTTGGAACATGGAATGCCTCTTGTGTGGGCCAATCATAAGCTTCTTTCGCCCCAGCAATCTCATCTGGTCCAAGCGGAGCACCATGAGATGAATGAGAACCAGCTTTTGTTGGTGCGCCAAAGCCAATTATGCTTTTGACGACAATTAGGGTAGGTTTCTCAGTTTCGTGCTTAAACGCTTGAAGAGCACGACTCAGGGAGGAGGCATCGTTCGCGTCGTCAACATATTCGACTCGCCACCCAAATCCTTCGAATCGACGCCCAACGTCCTCACTAAATGCAAGGTCGGTTTCACCCTCGATGGTTATTTTATTGTCATCGTAAATCCAGCAGAGGTTTGCCAGTTGAAGATGGCCAGCCAGTGACGCAGACTCACTTGCAACCCCCTCCATTAAATCACCATCACTGCACAGCACATATGTATCAAAATCAAATAGTGTTGCATCAGGACGATTGTATTGTGCGCCTAGCCATCGAGAGGAAATAGCCATGCCAACTGAGTTTGCACATCCTTGGCCAAGCGGTCCTGTTGTTGTTTCAACGCCTACGGCCAAATGGTGTTCTGGATGTCCGGCACAAACACTATCGAGTTGACGAAATCCCCGAATGTTATCAAGGCTGACAGCTGGAATCTTGTTCGCTTCAGTGTTTGGTCTGCCCTGTCGTACGCCCGCGAGATGAATTAGGCTATACAGCAGCATTGAGGCATGCCCACACGAAAGAATAAAACGGTCACGATTCGGCCAACTCGGATCAAGAGGGTCGTACCGCAGAAAGTCTTTCCATACCGTGTAGGCAACTGGGGCAAGCGCCATTGGAGTGCCAGGGTGCCCGCTTTTTGCAGCCTCCACAGCATCCATCGATAACGTTCGGATTGTGTCAATTGCAAGTTGGTCAATGTCAGTGAGTGTTGGTGTATCTGAGCTGGGCATGAAGTGGCTTTCAGGCGGGGATTGTGTGTTTCGGTGTCACAATCAGGCTTGTATTAATTTGTAGCATACGCTGGAATGCGAACTACTATAAGCGATAATGCTCATGGTGACGACAGATACCGCTTATACGCGGAATCGAGTTCTTCTGGGCTGCTCTCGCAGAGTTTCCAGAGCGTTTCCTGCTCGGCTGTTCCGCGGTACAGCTGAACGAGGTACTCGATAAAAGCGTTTCGGTAACGGCCGCGTTCACCATTCATAAAAAAGTCTGCGAGACCGGATAGTTGGCTGTATATTTTTGGCAATTCTGGTTCCTGCTGTAACGCACTTCTTCCAAGTTTTGACAGTTGGCGCAGGGGAATAAAATAGTTGTCGTCGAGAAGCCTTTCCCGTGCCGCAGGAACGCGACCATTTCGGCGCCCACCAGCCGTAAAGCCAAAATCAGTTTTCTCAAGGCTTTCCATGTAGCAGGCGGCAGCCTCCAACGCCCACATGCCATGCTTGCTTCCAGCTAAGGGGCTTGTTGGCCAAGATTCTGCGAAGAGTTGATGAGTTGCTTCGTGCTCTACGGTCTTCATATCCGCGTCTTGATTGGAAAAAAACCATGCTGTTTGTGTGGGTGTCCAGTAAATACCAAGCGTTTTCCCAATATTTGGCTCCAGAGCATGCAAACTGTTGATGTACTCCTCACGATTCGCAAGCAAGACCACCTTGAATAAACTTGTTGGGCGAGGCCTTGCTTGTCCAACGATTCTCCGACTTAGCTCGACTGGAGTCAGTACAAAACCCGGGAAAACTTGCCGCCAGATGAAGCGAGTCAGTTCGAGCTGTTTTGCTAGAGCAGCTGCATGGGGCAGCCCGGCGGTCGACTGAATGTGCCAGTGGTCGGAATGAAACAGTTGCAGGGCTGTGTCTGAAGGCTGTGTTCTTGACCTGCCGGGAAGAGCTAATGAATTCGGAGGCGATGTTTGGATAATTTTCTTTCCATTTCTCAGCCAACCTTCGTCAGGAGAGTACTCTTTTTTTTGCGTAAGTTGGCGAGCAACATTTGGCCAGACCCATTGGTCGCCATGCCTGACATACCCAAGAGCACGACGGCTCATTGCATGGTTAGGGTTTTCACGGAGAACACGAACAAGAAGGCGCATGGAATCATTGCTTGATTGCATTCCATCGCGAGACCGAGATTTCTTCTGTTTTTGAATTTCATCCTTGGCCTTTTCAAAAAAATAGAGAGCACGTTGTTGTCGAAGGTGCACGAAGTCCGTCCACACACTCTCGCTTGCCTTCTTAAGCCAAGCAGGCTTCAGAATTTTTTTGTCGATACTTGCAATAATTTGACACTGGGTCGGCCCCAGTTCATCTGGCAAAGGCCAGTTCTCAATATAGGTAGCCAGTCGCTCGTCGCCACAAGCCTGAGCGTCGCGAACTATTTCCAAGCAGCAGTCATTCCATCCCACGCCGATCGGATTTGTATGGTCTCCGATATCAGCATGCAGTTTTTGTGGGCAATGAAATCCAGCGATTATGAGAGAAAAAAGAAAAAGAATAGAAAGCAATGCAACCTTCGTTGCGAAGACTTTATTCCTCTTTCTCGAAAGCAGAATCAAACTGCACATTGCTCGGAGCAAAGTCAATATTTTGAACAAACTCGCATGCCTCGGTTGCGCCATGCTCACGATCCATTCCACAATCTTCCCATTCAACAGACAACGGGCCGCTGTAACCAATCTCATTTAAAGCCCGAATAATCTCTTCGAAGTCGACACCACCCCGGCCAGGAGATCGGAAGTCCCATCCGCGTCGAGGATCACCAAAATTGAGGTGGCTACCAAGAATTCCTCCCTTGCCATTCAGGTGTACGACGGCATCTTTAATATGAACATGATAAATGCGATCCGGGAATGTTCGAATGAATTCCACTGGATCAACGCCTTGCCAGTGAAGGTGACTCGGGTCAAAGTTGAAACCAAATTCTTCTCGGTGTCCGACTGCCTCAAGTGCTCGTTGCGCAGTGATGGTATCAAAAGCTATCTCAGTTGGGTGTACCTCTAGTGCGAACCGCACTCCGGATTCAGCAAAAACATCTAAGATAGGGTTCCACCGATTAGCAAAATCTTGAAAGCCGGCTTCAAGCATTGATTCAGGAACCGGAGGGAAAGAGTAGAGCAGGTGCCAAATACTTGAGCCAGTAAAGCCGTTGACAACAGACACCCCAAGTTTTTTTGCAGCCCTGGCAGTTTGCTTAATCTCCTCAGCAGCCCGTTCCTGTACGCCTTCCGGATCGCCATCACCCCAGATGTACGGGGGTAGAATGGCTTTGTGACGTTCGTCTACTCGGTCGCAAACGGCCTGCCCAACCAGATGACAGGAAATCGCATGCACCATCAGGTCATGCTGTTCAAGAAGGTCACGCTTTGTCGCGCAATAGCTGTCATCAGCGATTGCTTTGTCGACTTCAAAATGATCTCCCCAGCATGCTAACTCGAGTCCTTGATAACCAAACTCCCGGGCTTTTCGAGCGAGATTTTCCAGCGGCATGTCGGCCCACTGGCCGGTGAATAGTGTGACAGGACGACCCATCGCAGCGAACTCCTTGAAAAGTGTGAAGAGAAAGTGATGAAGAGAGCATTCCAGGAATGAGTGTTCAGATTATTCTCGAATTCTGGCAGATTTTGCATCAGTTGAAAACCATGCCGCAGAGTGATCGCTAAGAGATCCGCTTTGTGTGCAGCAAAAAAACCCGTATCGATATAAGTTTGAGACTCGAATACCTCGTTTTCAGCGGCGCACGACACTGCGGAGAAGTAGGCAGCCCCAGACTGCAACAAGAATATTTCCTCCCCAGACGGCAATAGGGGGTAAGTCACCAGCTTTTGCCTCGGAAACGCCGGCCATGAAAATTGGGTAATAGACGAGAAGAATCGGTAAGAAACAAAGGAAAAAACTTGTAAGAAAATCCGCGTTCTTCATCCGGATTGCCATTGGAGCACCTACGAGAACAAAAGCAAGGCAGCTAAAACCATTCGCCCACCGTCTCCATGGCTCCATTGCGATGCGATTGAGACGATTGCGGTAATGGTTAATGGTTGCTTGTTCGCCAGCGAAGTGTTGCGGTGCTATAAGTTCAGCATGGCCAGTCAGGAAAGCCTCAGCAGTTCGGCCGGCAATTTGTTGTCGCGCGCGACTAATATTCAGGATCGAATCTTTTCGTGCCAAATTAAATTCGTTCATCGCTATTTGAGATGGACTTTTGGATAAGGGATTGTTCTTACCAATTGAGTCCAGAGGAATAACTCGTTCTATAGTATCCGGGAAGGCAACCTCAACGTCACCAACCCGGACTACTCCATTTGTACAAATAGCAGTAATGCTTGCATTTTTGGCATCGGTTTTGAGCACGGCCTCCATTGCTGAGAGGGTCACGGAGGGGCTCGAGTTGTTCGGCTGGAATGACATCGTTGGCCGAATGAGTCGACGTCCTTGAACCCCTTTTACATTAATTGCAAGTTTGTCTGTGCTATAGGAGCGTTGCTGTTGCAATCGGCTGTAGATGATTTCTTCTAGACTTTGAACAACAACTCCCCGGACACCCTCACGCCCCCATGAGACGGCGATGTCATTAAGCCAGACGCAGCTCAAGCTGATCAAAATGGCCAAAAAAGCTACTGGCCAGATAAGAGCCATTGGGGTGATGCCGGCAGCTTTGAGAGCGATGATTTCATTAGAGCTTGAAAAACGTCCAAAAACGCTTGCGACAGCAAATAGTATCGTTCCAGGAACAGCGAACCGCATGGCATCAGGCAAGACATACGGAATGAGTGCCAGTATTTGTAGCAGTCCTAGCCCCTGCTGCTGTGCTTCTTTGGTAAGCCCAATGACAAGCATAAAAAGGGTGAGTGCAGTAAGTGCGACAAGAAAAACTTGAAGCATCTCAGAGAGGACGTAACGAGTGATTATTTTCATTGGCCGCATTCCTTCGCTGGCCTGAAGGATCGTCAGAGAGTTGCTGGTCAGTAGCCTTGTGACGATCCCTTGGAATCAGGATCTGACAGCATAGACGATTGTAGAGCGTCAGAAAACGTCTGAAGTCCGGCGTATATAGACCTAGTTGCGGTTGAGAAATCAGTTGACTGAACGGCGTTTCGTGCTTTTTCAGTTGATTCGGCAAGTTTCTCAGATTCCTTCGTCAGATTGTTCTCCTTAAGTTCATTTTCTGCGTGGTCGAGAGACCGAATCAAGCGATTAAATAATGTTTCAGAGGGAGTGCTGTCATAACGCCGGTAGGGCCCTCGTCCGAGAAATGTTCCTCGGCCTGGCGAAATTACCTTGATCTTTTTTCTTGGTTTGAGGAGAGCAAAACTGAAGAATGAACCAAAAACGGAACCAAGCGTCAGTCCCATTGTGATAATGCTGCCTGCAAGCAACATGCGACGAAAAAAATCATCATTTCCGTCCCATGATTTGTATGCAGAAAAGAACATCAAGCAAAGAAAGAAACTCACAGCCGCTACTCCAAGAAAAATCCAAGGGCGACGGTGACTTGCGAGGCTCCCCCCGTCATCCGCTAGTGGCCATGGCGTTTCGCGTCGTGAATAATGAGTCACTTCTTCAGGGCCGGCTTTAATGATAATTACGGTGGTGTTGTCGGGCGCGCCTCGCACAAGAGCAAGTCCGACGACAGCATCGGTGGCCTCCTTTAAAGAGAGCTCTGACGCAAAGAGTGCAATCTCTTCATCGCTCAATGTTCCCGAGAGACCATCGCTACATAAGACAAAAAGATCATTTTGCTCGACGGGGAAGGGGCCTTCAAGGTCAATGTCAAGATCGCTATGAGGGCCCATTGAGCGAGTAATGATATTTTTGGGAACACTTGGAAGATTGTCTCCTTGCGTAGAGTCATTTTGTCCGCTCGCTGCTGCGACTTCCCAGGCAAGTGAATGGTCTCGTGAAAGTTGTTCGATGGAATGTCCTCGTACTCTATAGATACGACTGTCACCAACATGACCAACAATGGCTCCCTGCGGAAGTACGACAAGTGCCGAACAGGTTGTACCCATTCCCTTGTAGTTGGGGTCGTTCTCCCCTTTCAAATAGATTTCCTTATTGGCCCGTAAAAGGCTTTGCGAGAGGGCAAGTGGTGGCGAATATTCCGGCTTGAGTTCACTGTAAATTTCAGGAATGCGTGCAACCGCAATACGGCTCGCTTCTTCACCACCCGCATGAGCACCCATCCCGTCAGCAACAATAAAGAGCCATCCGTGCTTTCGGAAAACATTTGACGACTCGGCTGGTATGACTACGGCGGAGTCCTGATTGTTGGATCGTCTGCGGCCTACATGAGAACGCACATGGTATTGAAGAGTGTTGCCCTGTCCCACTGAATTGCCTCGCGAGATCATTCACGATGAACGGTGTCCCATACGCTGCCTTCGTAGCAACGTAGTCAAAGTAAGAAATGTAGCAGGATTGGGGGGAAATTTCTTAATCCAAATCATTGTTTTGGGTGGCACAGAACGTCGATCTGGTCTGGTTTGATCAAATAAATCGCCCTAGTCTTAGGGCTATGATGATCAGGCACCGCGAAAATTCGTTACCTGCTAAGGCACGATCCGGGTTGTGTTTAGGTCATTCCCTGTGGAGAGCACCTTCATTAGGCATAATGCTTTGGGTTACGGTTGTTCTTCTGGTGTCAATTGGCTGTGTCCAGCGGCGAATGACGGTCAGGAGTAATCCCCCAGGTGCGCTTGTTTATGTTGATGATTATCAGATTGGGACAACGCCGGTGTCTACGGACTTTGTTTATTACGGCACAAGAAAAATTCGACTCATTAAAGATGGGTACGATACCCTCACTGTTCAACAGCCATTTCCAGTCCCTTGGTACGAGATCTTTCCTCTTGATTTTGTGACTGAGAATCTGTGGCCCTGGGAAATTCGGGATGAGCGTGTTGTCGACCTCGCAATGGTCCCTGCTGGGACTGTTCCTGCGGAGACAGTTGTTAGCCGAGCCGAGTTAGCAAGACGGTCTGCCGGAAGCGGGCCGCCGGTTCCGGTAGCTCCCGTTGCCGTACCACCTCCAACATTCTCGCGAGGTACAAATTCTGCCTCGCCAAACGTGTTGCCACAGGCTCCAGTTGAGCCACTTCCACCACCAACGACCGGCACGGTGTTCCCGTTACCGCAATAAATACGGATGAGTAGTTGAAGTTATGTGGCATAATAGGGCCATGTCTCCATTATTTGAAAAAGACGCTTTTCGCTCCCGTCAGCAACTTGAGGCAATAAAACTTCACCGCTTGAATGCCATGTTCGCAGAAGTACTTCCTGCGAATAGCTTCTATCGTGAAAAATTCTCCGGATATACAACGCCGGTCCAATCGTTCGAGCAACTTACTGATTTTCCGTGTACAGTAAAGTCCGAACTTGTTGGGAGAGAGAATACATTTTCTGCTCGAAACAGAACGTGGAGTGACCAAAAGTATGTTCGGTTTCACCAGACAAGTGGCACCAGTGGCCATCCGCTTCAGATCTGGGACACAGAAGATGATTGGAATTGGTGGATGTCATGCTGGAAGTCAATTTATTCACGAGCAGAACTCCAGGCCGGTGAACCAGTTTTTGTCGCGGCTTCCTTCGGCCCGTACATTGGCTTTTGGAGTGCCTTCGAAGGTGCAGTGGCAAGCGGCGGGCGCGCGATCCCCTCAGGAGGGTTGTCGAGTGTTGCTCGCTTGGAACTTATAAGAAAAACAAAGTCAAAAGTCCTCGTGGCGACTCCAACGTACGCGCTGCATTTAGCAGAAGTGGCTCGAGAGCAAGGGTACGAAACGTCTACGTCGACAATTCGTTGCGTTCTTGTTGCTGGGGAACCAGGCGGCTCTCTGGAAGCAGTTCGGCAACGGATTAGCTCAGCCTGGGGCGCTGATGTACTTGATCATGCTGGCGCGACGGAGATTGGCCCATGGGGCGTTGGGTGGTTTGAACACTCGGGGCTTGAGGTGTTGGAGGACTGGTTTCATCCAGAATTTCTCGACATCTCAACAGGTCAACCTGTGAGAGAGGGAGAGTCAGCAGAACTTGTGCTGACCACACTTGGACGAAATGGCTGTCCAGTGATTCGTTATCGAACAGGTGATGTTGTTCATCCCGTGTGGCCAACAGAACAAGAGATCGCAGCGGGTCGGTCACCGAGGGTTTGGCTCAAAGGCGGAATTCTGGGTCGATCGGATGACATGTTGGTCGTCAGAGGAGTGAACGTTTTTCCATCTGCGGTAGAGAATATTATCCGAGGATTTTCGGAGGTTCTTGAGTACAGGCTCACCGTCAATCGTGAGGAAAATCTGGATGTAATAAGCATCGAGATAGAGGATCGCCTCTCTGCACCTGATCGGGTTGCTCAGGAGTTACATGTTCGGCTTGGTCTTCGAGTAGACGTCACGAACGTTTCTGTCGGTACGCTGCCTCGATTTGAAGGCAAGGCTCGAAGAGTAATTGATAACCGAAAAAAGCTTTAACCAGTTACTTGAAAGGGCACTTCGATTGAGTGATTACCGACCTTTAGCCATCCGTCGTCGTAACGATGGTGGCATTGAAATTGATTGGAGTGACGGCATGAAATCCGTTTATACGCCACAATTCCTTCGTGATGCCTGTCCCTGTGCTACCTGTCGAGAAAAGCGAACAGTTCCAACAGATACGAACCCTCTTCAAGTCCTTCAGCCTGCAGACGTTGTTGAGATGGCAGTCAGTACTATGGAGCCTGTTGGGCAGTATGCGTACAAAGTTTTTTTTTCGGACGGGCACGACAGTGGTATCTATACCCTGGAGTATCTGCATGAATTGGGATGATCACTCATTGATAATTCCAACAACGATGGCGTTGACCACGGCGGCGATTCGAATTGCATCGTGACAAGCCTCTTCACTCAGGTTGAGTTGAAGCAGGCTTGATTCATGGCTTTTGAGGCACATTTCGCATCCTGCGAGTGCGGCGCATCCGAGGCTCATGAGTTCAAAGTCCGCTTTTGTGGTTGTTGGCTGATTCATCCGATTCATTCGAAGACGTGCTGGTCTCGCTGAATAGCTCTCCTTGCCGATCATATGTCGAAAGCGGTAATAGACTGTATTCATTGCCATTATTCCCCCAGCAGCTCTGGCATCACTGATGATTGGTTCACTGTTATCCCCTAATGCATCTTTGAGGTCTGCCTGTAAGGCCGAAACAAATTCCTTTGACCGAACAAAAAAACCACAGGCAAGCGCTATTCCAAGGGACTGCGATGGTTCAAGGTGTTCTCCCGTTAAAACGGTCGATAGATTAAGCCGTATATCTTTCAGTTCATCCGGCAGCGTTTCACTCAGTTTGTCGAGGGCAGGAGTTGGGATCGACATGTTGATTTTTCTCCTTGGGAGGCAAATGAAGTGGGTTTCCCGTGAATTGTAGCCATTTATTGAACGAATAGGGGTTTGGATGCTAGAGTCGGCAAAATTTGTTTTTTTACCTCGATAAAGACCCTGCCATATGCCCCGCCGCGATGACCTTCGCACTATTTTATTGATCGGCTCTGGACCAATTGTCATTGGTCAAGCCTGTGAATTTGACTATTCAGGTACACAAGCCTGTAAGTCTCTGAGAGATGATGGGTACCGAGTAGTGCTGGTCAATTCAAATCCAGCGACCATCATGACTGACCCGGAGACTGCAGATCGAACATATATCGAACCCCTTACGTGGCAAGTATTGGAAAAGGTCATCGCTAAAGAAAAGCCAGATGCTGTCCTTCCGACGTTGGGGGGGCAGACCGCACTGAACTTGGCCATGGAGCTTGAACACCATGGCGTTCTTAAGAAGTATGGCGTCGAGATGATTGGCGCAAGGGCTGAAGCAATTCAACGAGGAGAAGATCGAGAACAGTTCAAGTCGACGATGGAGAAAATCGGTCTGGATACCTGTCGTGGACAGCTTGTGAAGTCTCTTTCAGAGGCGCGGGAAATACTTTCCGAGATAGGTTTGCCAGCAGTCATTCGCCCGAGTTTTACATTGGGTGGATCTGGTTCAGGTGTTGCGTACAACCGTGAAGAGTTTGATCAGAAGGTGCAGCGTGGTCTTGATCTTTCGCCAGTAAGTGAGGTACTCGTTGAAGAGTCAATTCTTGGATGGAAAGAATATGAGATGGAGGTCATGCGAGATGCAGATGATAACGCAGTTGTCATTTGTTCTATCGAGAATTTTGACCCTTGCGGTGTTCACACTGGTGATTCAATCACTGTCGCCCCGGCCATGACTCTCACTGATCGTCAGTATCAGCTCATGCGAGATGCAAGTTTTGCAGTAATTCGTGCAATAGGTGTTGAGACGGGAGGCTCGAATATCCAATTTGCAGTTCATCCTGATACGGGTCGCATGATTGTTATCGAGATGAATCCTCGAGTGAGTCGGTCGTCGGCGCTTGCCAGTAAGGCGACCGGTTTTCCGATCGCAAAAATAGCAGCCAAACTTGCCGTAGGGTGGCGACTCCACGAGTTGGCGAACGATATTACACGGAAAACAAAGGCCTGTTTTGAACCCTCAATCGATTATGTTGTAGTAAAAGTGCCTCGTTTTGCATTCGAGAAATTCCCTGAAGCTGATAGCAGGCTGTCCACTCAAATGAAGAGTGTTGGGGAAACAATGGCAATAGGCCGCACTTTTAAGGAAGCATTTCAAAAAGCACTGCGAGGACTTGAAGTAGGATCGTTTGGCTTTGGTAGCGATGGAAAAGACCTTTGGGGTACGCCAACACAACCATCAATTGATGATATTCGTGCAAGAGTTGCCCGGCCTGATCCGGACAGAGTTTGGTTCTTACGGTATGCAATTTTAGCTGGTTTGGGTGTGGAAGAACTATATGCGCTGACGGGCATTGATCGATGGTTCTTGGATCAGTTGTTACAAATTGTTGAGTTAGAGCAACGCGTTCGAGATGCCGGGAGCCTAAAGGGTATTGATGACACAACGCTTCGCCAGGCAAAGCAGGCAGGGTTTTCAGATCGCCAGTTAGCGACTCTCTTGGGAGAGGTGGAACTCGACGTCCGAGAGAACAGGAAATCGCGAGGGATTGTCGCTACGTTTAAGGCAGTCGATACCTGTGCTGCAGAGTTTGAGGCTGAAACTCCTTACTACTATTCAACGTGGGAGGATGAAGACGAGACGCCGCCAAAAACAGATGGTGTAAAGCGAGTCATGATACTTGGAGGTGGGCCTAACAGAATTGGGCAGGGGATCGAATTCGATTACTGCTGCTGCCATGCAAGTTTTGCGCTGCGAGAATTAGGGATTGAGAGTGTAATGGTGAACTCAAACCCCGAGACAGTTAGCACCGATTATGACACGAGTGACCTGTTGTTTTTTGAGCCTTTGACAAGTGAAGATGTACTGAATATCGCGGACCGTATTAATCCTGATGGAGTTATTGTTCAGCTTGGTGGGCAGACTCCGCTTAATCTGGCAAGAGCACTTGCTGCCGCAGGTCTACCAATCATCGGGACAAGCGTTGACACGATCGAAGAAGCAGAGGATCGTGAAAAGTTTCGTGAGCTTCTGGACCGACTGAATCTGAAGCAGCCTGCAAGTGGAATTGCTCGTACCCTTGAGCAAGCACGCAAGGAGGTTTCCAGGATTGGTTTTCCTTCCTTGGTTCGCCCAAGCTTTGTACTCGGTGGTCGTGCAATGGAAATTTGTTATGACCAATCTCAGTTTGAAAGATTTGTGGCAGAAGCATTTATAGTTGCTCAAGGGCAACCAGTATTAATAGATCGTTTTCTTGAGGATGCGACAGAAGTTGACGTTGATTGCATCTGTGATGGTACGGATGTGATAGTAGCCGGAGTTATGGAACACATAGAGGAAGCTGGTGTGCACTCGGGCGACTCGGCGTGTTGTATACCGCCGCACAATTTGAGTGAGCAGACCGTTTCGGAAATCAAGCAGGCTGCTGTGAGCTTAGCCAAGAGCCTTGGGGTCGTCGGCCTTATGAACGTTCAGTTCGCGGTAAAGCGTGAAGAGGACGAGTATGCCTTATATGTCATTGAGGTGAATCCACGAGCGAGTAGAACAGTTCCCTTTGTTTCAAAAGCAACAGGCGTGCCGATTGCAAAAATCGCTGTAAAGGTCATGGCCGGGGAAACGCTCGCTGAACAAGGGGTCATCACGGATCCTATTCCTTCGCATGTTAGCGTGAAGGAAAGTGTGTTTCCGTTCGTCAAGTTTGCTGGTGTTGATATTGCCCTTGGGCCGGAGATGAGAAGTACTGGTGAGGTCATGGGGGTGAGCGATAACTTCAGCCTCGCCTTTGCAAAGGGACAGCTCGCGGCAGGGACAGTTTTGCCAGAAACAGGAAAGATATTTTTGAGCGTAGCGAGTCAGTCGGCAAAAAGATCTATGGTGGACCTAGCTCGACGTCTTGTGAAGTTGGGCTTTGAATTGATTGCTACTTCCGGTACCGCTGAGGCACTATCGCAAGCTGGAATTGAGGTTGAAGCGGTCAAGAAATTACAGGAGGGACACCCAAACCTCATAGATCATTTGATCGATGGTCGCGTTCAACTGATATTCAATACCCCTCGTGGCAAGGGTGCTCGCACTGATGAAGGAAGAATCCGAGCGGCCAGTGTGCTCTACGGGGTTCCTTGCATAACGACACTTGCGGCCGCTGAAGCGTGTGTGCGGGCGATGGAGGCCCTGAAAAGTGAGCCAATGAAAGTGCAGGCAATGCAGGATAGGTTTATGGCAGGGACAGCATCGATTGATCGATGAGCCTTTACGAGAGTTCTGGCAGACGTAATGGAAACTCTTTTCCCTGAAGTACCCCCAGCTCCACGACCACTGCTTCCTAGCGAGCCGGATGAGCCGGCAAGCCTGACAGCAAGAACACTCGATGGTCTCGAGTGGTTGCTGGCGAAAGAGTTGTCAGAACTTGGCGCTACAAATTTAAGAGTTGGGCGTCGCACAATCGAATTCACTGGAACAACAGAGACGCTGTATAGAGCGGTGCTGGAGTCTCGTGTAGCTATTCGGATTCTCGAGCCACTTGGCCGGTTCGCTGTTAGTTCACCAGAATCACTTTATAAATCGATATCAAGCGTAGATTGGGCAAAGCATCTTCGTCCGACTCAAACACTGAGAGTCGATGCACGAGTCCATGATTCATTTATAGATCATTCACTCTACGCCTCCCAAGTTGTTAAGGACGCAGTGGTAGATGGCGTGCGAGCGGCACACGGTCGCCGGCCTAATGTGCAGTTGCACGGGGCAAGCCTTCGGCTGTCACTTCATCTTTCCGGAGAAACAGCAACTCTGTTTCGTGATGCAGCGGGTCAGTCTTTACACCAGCGTGGTTGGAGGAAAGGGAAAGTAGAGGCTCCTCTGTCAGAGGTTCTGGCTGCTGGTATTCTTGGAATTTCAGGCTGGCAACCGGGTGAACCCCTGATAGATCCACTGTGTGGTTCAGGGACGTTCGTTATTGAGGCTGCAACCCAAGCGGCTGGTCTTGCGCCGGGTCTGTTGCGTGCAAGGAGTCGGAAGCAGGGCTTTTTTCGGTTCCATGATTTCGATAGAGAACTTGCTAGGAAAATTATTTTCGATCTTGAGAATAGAGCCAAGGCACCTTTAGGTACGTTTTATGCAAGTGATCTTGATCCTGCCGTAGTTCTGATTGCAGAACAATCGGCTCAATTGGCCGGAGTAGCAGATGCCATCAGATTTTCATGCAATCACTTTGAAGCGGCGAGCCCAGAAGGTGGGCCCGGTTTGGTGCTCACTAACCCGCCTTATGGTGAGCGGCTTGCACAGCCAAGAGCAGGGGCGGTATTTCGAAGGATTGGTGACTGGTTGAAAAATGTGTGTCCAGGCTGGCGAGCTGGAGTGCTCGCACCAGTTGAGCTTGCAAAATCAATTGGGCTGAAGCCATATCGCCGGGTAGTCCTTTCGAATGGTCCAATTGAGTGTCGGTTGATAGAGTTAGTTGTTCACGGAGAGAACGTATCAGGTACGTTTGTTAGGAATCAAACGCCAGTAAAATCGGATGCAGAGCGTTTCACTTCAACGAAAAAATTGTCACGCAGCGTAAGTGACCAGATAGGTGATTTTCGGAGACGGCTTGCAAAGAGATCTCGTCATCTTGGGCGATGGGCAAGGAAACAAGGGATCGAGGCATATCGTCTCTATGATCGAGATATCCCAGAGATTCCGCTTGTGATTGATAGGTATGGTGATTGGCTGCACGCAGCCGAATACGAACGCCCTCATGAGAGAACGGCTATTGAGCATGATGTCTGGCTCGATCGACTTATTGAGGCAGCAGCTGATCAGCTGGGCCTTGCGCGGGACTGTGTGTTCTTGAAGGTGCG
>DONH01000493.1:825-3636 GCA_003509235.1 Planctomycetaceae bacterium | reverse complement strand
CGGTGTTCTGGAAATATTGCCGCTGGCTCGCACGGGAAGATCGATCCCGAGGGAGATGCCATCTGTAAACGCCAGTTCAACTTGTGATGCTGGTCGGGTCGGGCCAAGCACACGAACTGTCGGTAGCATTCGGCGTTTCGGACCGATGATCATGACCGTTTCTTCCGCGGCATAAAAACCATCCTGGTAGAGATTTTTCTTTGGTGTCAACGTGCGGCCGGAACCGAAAAGTTTTTCAACATGCTGATCCGTGAGATGACAGTGCCTTGCAGAGATACTGACAACAAGCTTCGGGGCAATATTTGCTGTTTCCTGAATTGCCTGACTTGGTACACCGTCATGACCCGCAAGCACAATGTCTCGCACAATGCGTTCGACGTCAGAGCGGGATAACTTGCGTTGTGAGAGAGTGGCTTGCATGAGTGGATTGTTCTAAGGGTGAGTATTAACCATCAGAGGGTACAAATCGTGTGTCCGTATCACCTTCTTCTGCAGGGGGATTTGCAAGAATCAGACGAGGGCCGGCGTCAAGAATTATCTGCTGCCATGCATCAGAAAGCCCGTTGTCAGAGACAACGATATCGATTGCCTCCAGGCCAGATACAAGCGTGAGACTCTTGCGACCAAATTTTGAACTGTCGGCAACAACGATTACTTTTCCAGCAGCGCGAAGCATGGCTTGTTCTGTTTCGGCAAGCAGAAGTTGGGCGTTAAAGAGGCCTTGCTTTGATATGCCTGCAGCTGAAAGAACCGTTGTGGTCACATGCAGTCGGCTCAGTAATTCATTGGTATAAGGTCCAAGGCAGACGCCAGTTCGTGGCGAGACAAAACCACCGAGCAGAATAAGGTCGGTTCTTGATTCTGAAGCAAACAGATTAGCAACGGGCATACTATTAGTAACCACTTGAAGAGATCGTCCTGCCAGAAGCCGCGCTACTTCGTACGTGGTCGTGCCTCCGTCGAGAAGTACCGTCTCTTCGTCATCAATAATTTTGGCAGTTTCAGCGGCGATCGCTCGTTTTGCTTCCCAGTTTGCTGGTTGCTTCTCATCAAATTCCGCAATGCGGGGGAGTCCACCTGCGTACAGCACACCACCATGAGTGCGACGAGCTGTTCCTTGTTCCTCGAGAGCATCGAGATCCCGACGGATTGTTGACTCGGATACACCGAGTTCGCGCACCAATTCATCGAGGGCTGCAAACCCCCGGAGACGGATGATGTCGATTAATCGGCTACGTCGTTCTCGTCCGGGCACAGGGTACTCTCCTTCGTTAGAACCGATTATGGTCTAGGGGCGAAAGAATGCAATCAATTTATGACAAAACCGAGCGTGCAAGTGTGCATTATGTGCCGATAATAGGTGTTTTGATGTCAAAATTACGTCGGGAAAACGAATAAACCACAATTTTGCACAGTTTGGGCAATCTGGATTATGCGAGTCGCCCCTTGGCCTGCATTCAGACAGCGTAAAAATGATCAAAAACAGTCAAAAATATCCCGAAGCTGATGATCCTGTTTTTCTGTGTTTTTGTACTTTGTGGCGGGGCGGTCTTCTGGTGTTCTGCATCGGGTTGAAACGGTGCACGGTGACGGTCGAGATCGTGAGTAGCGGTTGATTGCCTCGCGGCTACGAGCCAATGGAGTTGTATGTGATGAGACACGTGCAGGACGGCGGGGTTTAATCGTCGCGTGAATAAACAGCATTCTCGATTAAGATGATTTCATGGAGAAAACACTTGGTGTTAAGTTGGCGAAGATTCTCTCCGACCCTTCGTGTGGCGAATTTATTTTGGCAGACGCCAAGGACGCCGACATGGCCGGCGGAATGGCCGCGCCTGGGAAGGATCCAGAGCATCATGGGCATGAGGGAAGGTATCGCTCACTTGAGCAATACCGCACCTTGATTCGCGAGAACATCGAGCAGGGTTTGGTTGACATCATGCTGATGAGTGCCAGCAGCAATGAGGCCATAACGATTCGTGAGCGGCTGTTTGATGCGAGCCCTGTGACGCCCGCGATCCGCGTCAACGACACAACAGACATTTGGTTTGTCCAAGGCAGTCAATACACTGCCCAGCCAGCTCAGCCGTTCCGCACGACGTCGATTGATCACGGCATGTGTGGAAAAGCTGACTGCCAGCCGGATGAGCGTCAACTCGGGGCCGAATTGGGACTATTCTCGGTCACATTCAATAATGATGTCACGCTTGATCGCCAGATGCTTGAGGCGTACCGCGAGTTTCGGATCGAAGCTGAGGCCAAAGGGTTTCGTTACTTCCTTGAAGTATTCGACCCAAACATGCTTCAGTCACCGGTTCCCGACCTTGGGCGGTTTCTCAACGACAACATTGCTCGTGCCTTGGCGGGTGTCACGACCGCTGGACGACCACTGTTCTTAAAGGTGCCCTACCACGGCCCCGCAGCAATGGAGCAACTCGTCTCCTATGATCAGTCATTGATCGTTGGCATCCTCGGTGGATCATCCGGAACGACTTTCGATGCCTTTCATCAACTGTGGGAAGCCAAGAAGTATGGCGCGCGCGTGGCGCTCTACGGGCGAATGATCAATAACGCCGAACATCAGGGAACGTTTATCCAGCATCTTCGTTGGCTGGCCGATGGCCAGATCGATGATGCATCCGAGGCGGTTCGCTCCTACCATGGTGGTCTTGGAAAACTCGGCATTCGGCCACATCGGCCGCTCGAGGACGACCTGAAAAGTTCTATACGGGTTAGCGCTTCCGGTGCAACGTCGGAGGTGAACAACACCCCTCCGACCACGGACGTGACAGGAAGGTTTGCTGGAGCACT
>DONH01000493.1:0-522 GCA_003509235.1 Planctomycetaceae bacterium | reverse complement strand
AGGAAGGTTTGCTGGAGCACTTCAGGAGCCGGATTCCTCAGAAATCCAGGCAGAGAGGAACGCTTAGGATCATTCACAATGAAAACGAAACGTGAGGCGAATTCCATACACCAGGACGTTCGATGTGGACTGCTGGCTGGAGGAAACTTCATCACTGACTCCGTAAAAATCATTGATAAGTGGCCGCAGCAGGATGAGTTGGCCTCGATTCGTTCACAGTCAATGAGTAGCGGCGGTGGGCCGTACAATGTGTTAAAGGATCTCGCCGCGATGAAGGTTGGCTTTCCTCTAGAGGGCGTCGGTCTGGTGGGCGACGACGCCAACGGGCAATGGATCAGGCGGGACTGCGATGATCACGGTATCGACGCAACACAACTCCGTACGACTTGTGACGCAGCGACTTCGTACACCGACGCGATGTGTGTTGAGAGTGATGGAAGGCGGACGTTCTTTCACCAACGAGGTGCGAACTCCCATTTTTCGGTAGACCATATCGATCTCGCCGCAAGCCGCGCAAAGATC
>DONH01000337.1 GCA_003509235.1 Planctomycetaceae bacterium | reverse complement strand
TTTCATAACGACTGTGCATGTCGCAGAAGGGGAAAACGCTACGTAGGGCTTCCCAGTTCAAGTAGGACGTCTAACTCGGTTCCATCAAAGGGAGGAAAGGACAAGATTCCTTTTATTATTTGGCAATATCGCAAAGATTGGGCGGCCAGATGCCGTAGATAGCTCGCGCAACTCGTAATTGTTGATGCGTTGAGAGGAGTTTGGTCGAGTGGAAAATTTCTGTTTCATACAACATTCATTTCGGGGATTTCTCGATCATGCCTGGTTTTTTTTATGAGCCAATTGACCGTAAGACATTTTTCAAAGCTTCAGGAGTGTTGACGGCTACGGCTCTTATGTCTCGTAGGCTCGACGCGATTCAGACAACAGATAAGTCCAATCAGGTGCGCATCGCACTCCTGTCCGACACCCATATTCCAGCGGATGAGAATGACGCGTACCGAGGTTTTCACCCAACTGAGAATTTGAAAGCCGTTGTAGAGCAAGTCGCTGAGTCTGCACCAGCTGTTGCTCTCATCAATGGTGACGCAGCGCGCTCTGTTGGCTCAGAGGCCGACTATCTGATGTTGAAATCGTTGCTGAGGCCGCTCGCACAAAAAATACCGATTCATATTGGGTTAGGCAATCACGACGACCGGCGCAATTTCTTCAAGATCTTCCCTGCTATAGAGAAATCTGCAGTGGAGGGAAAGCACGTGTCAGTTTTTGAAGCAGCCGGCATACGCTTTGTCGTTTTGGATTCATTGCTCTATGTGAATAAAGTGGCTGGCCTCCTTGGAAAAGCGACACGATCGTGGCTTAGAACATACCTTGATCAAGCGAGTAGAAAACCAACACTGTTTTTCGTCCATCACACGCTTGGAGATGAAGATAGCAACTTGCTTGATTTTGATCGCTTTTTTGAGATCGTCAGGCCACACAGGCATGTGAAAGCGATCTTCTACGGGCATTCCCATCGGTACCACATTAAACAGAAAGAGCATATCTACCTGATCAATCAGCCAGCGCTTGGTTACAACTTCAACGATCACGAACCGGTTGGATGGCTTGATGCGACATTTTCGCCACAAGGTGTCGACCTGACGTTGCGGGCAATCGCAGGAGATAAAAAAGGCAATGACAAAACGAAGGCGATTGCCTGGGCGTGACAGCTCATAGAAATGCTTCTTGGGCCGTGTTCTTTTGCTCACCGCAGGCGGACTTGATTCTTAAAGAGCGTGTAATATTCAGTTGTGTAATAAAACCGTCGCGAACGACATAAGCCTAAGAAATCGAACCGATCCGATAGAAACCCTGTAAGGCTTGTCATGGAAACCAATGGATTCGCACGCACGCAGACACCAAGACGAGAATTCTTGACGACAACTACCAAGACTGTCGCTGCAACAACACTTTTTTCGAGTGTCACGCATTCCCTCCATTCAAGTCCGGTGCACGCGGCTGGTAGTGACTCAATCAACATTGCCCTCATTGGATGTGGTGGCCGCGGGGGCGGCGCTGCTGCAGACGCACTTGGCGTGGTTGAAGCTCCACTTAAGCTCACTGCGCTTGCAGATGTCGCTGAGGGGCGGACCGAGATGGTGCGGAGGATTTTGAGCAAACAATTTCCTGAACAGGTTGATGTGCCGGATGATCGCATGTTTATGGGGTTTGATGCTTTCAAGCAGGCACTCGACACACTGCGTCCGGGTGACATCGCAATATTTGCAACGCCAGCAGCATTTCGGGCCGCTCACTTTGAATATGCAATCAGCCGTGGGCTGCACGTCTTTATGGAAAAGCCCGTTGCTGTCGATGGTCCAAGTGCAAAACGAATTATTGATCTCGCTAGCAAAGCCGACATAAATAAACTCAAGGTTGGCGTGGGGTTGATGTGCCGACATTGTCCTCGACGAAGGGAGTTGTTTGATCGGCTCCAGTCAGGTGAAGCAGGTGAGCTTCTTGCTTTCCGAGCCTACAGAGAGCATACGCCCGCACATAACCTCGATTTATTCCCGGGTGTTCCGAATAACACAACGGAGCTTGCCTGGCAGGTCAAACGCTTCCACAATTTCCTCTGGGCGAGTGGCGGTATCTTCAGTGACTATTACATCCATAACATCGATGAGGTGTGTTGGATGAAAAATGCGTGGCCTGTATCTGCTGTTGCCACAGGTGGGCGACACTATAAGGGTACAATCAACGACCAGAACTTCGATTCCTATGCTGTTGAATACACGTTCGACGACGGAACAAAGTTTTTCTTTTCTGGCCGGGCCATGAAGGATTGCGTCCGAAAGTTTGGTGGGTTCGGACAGGGGTCAAAAGGGGCGTTCACGATTTCAGCTCGTGGGCATAAGCCATCTCGAGCGACCATCTACAAGGGGCAAAAGATGGAGGACTCTCAGGTTCTCTGGACTGCCGCCCAGCCAGAACCCAACCCATACAAGGAAGAGTGGCGTCATCTTGTTTCCGCAATTCTTTTGGACACTCCCTACAATGAAGCTGTTCGCGGAGCTCAAGCGAGTCTTGTCACAGCAATGGGTCGGTTCGCTGCCCACACAGGAAAAGCCGTGACGTACGACGAGATGCTTGTCATGCCTGATGACATGACAGCAAGCGTAGCTGGCATGAATGAAAACTCAGTTGCGCCTGTGCTCGCTGATGCCAATGGTGTCTACCCGGTGCCAATGCCCGGAAAATATCGTTACGAATACCGCGACTAATTGGGCTGTTGAGGCCAGTGGTCATATGTGCGGCAGTGATTGATTGCAGGCTGCTGCACGAAGGTCATTAAAAACGAAAGAGTTCATTAGCATAGAACACGCATGGTTTTGTACGAACCGAAACGTGTTTGTACAAAAGAATTTCGTATTCGTACAAAACCAAGTACGGCTTCTTTTGTTGGCCACATTCTCTGGCGCGTGACTCAATTTAAGTCTTGGTGACTGCTCACGATAGGAGTAGCATCATGATCATTGGGGATGTTGGGAACTTTTCTGTTTTTAGCTCATGGCTAGTTCGCGCACCCTTTGATTTTATTTTTTTGTGTCAATTGGAGGTGTC
>DONH01000165.1 GCA_003509235.1 Planctomycetaceae bacterium | reverse complement strand
TGGCAGCACAATGGCTGTTGGCGTGCCACGAGCAGCTGGAGGCGGAACAAGAAGAGGCCAGGTTCGTATTTATAAACGTAGTGGAGAAGATTGGAATCTCATTGACACGATTAATGGGACCCAAGACCAAGCTCAGCAAGGGCAAGCCATATCACTATCAGCCGACGGAAACATCATTGCGATTGGATCCGCAAGTTATGACAACGGGAGCAAATCTGATACTGGACATGTCCGCACATTCAAATATGACGCATCAAACTCAAGCTATGCCAAATATGGTAACAATCACGAAATCTTAGGCAGCAATAAACAAGACTATTTTGGAGTATCTGTTTCACTATCAGCCGATGGCAAAGTCTTAGCGGCTGGCGCAAGCGGGCACGACTATAGCAACAAAAAAGATGTTGGCTATATAAAAATATATCACCTCAATAATTCAAACAATTGGGTACAGAAGTTATTCAAAAGAGGATCAATAGAAGACAACTATTTCGGTGGCGAAATAGCCGTCTCTGCTGATGGCAAGACTGTCGTTGTGGGTGGTCCTGGAGATACCCAGACAAAGAGTAATCGCGGACGAGTTGTTATCTACCGATACAAAGAAAGCTCTGACAACTGGCTGCAACTGGGAAGAGGCAAATATGGCGAAGCCGATGAAGACCGCTTTGGCCGATCACTCTCAATCTCGGCTGATGGCTCAGTTCTAGCGGTCGGTGCACCACAAAATGATTATACCGGCAGCAACAGAGGCCGTGTTGATCTTTTTGAAATATCAGAAAGCGGGGACCTACAACCACTTGGCTTGCCCATCTATGGAGAAGCTAATGATGACCAATCAGGCATTTCCATAAGCCTTTCTGACAACGGCAAGCGAGTTGCGATTGCAGCCCACCTTAATGATGATGGAGGAACTGATTCAGGCCATGTTCGGCTCTACGAATTCATTGATGGCACATGGCAAAAGCAGGGGATGGACCTTGATGGGCCGACCCAACAGAGTTTTAGAAATAATGAGAATATCGCGGTCAGTCTGTCAGGTGATGGCACCCATCTCGCCATTGGCTCGCCAGCATCCAACGACTCAGCACCAAGTGTCGAAGGAACAGTTCGCGTCCTCAAGTTCCATGACAGCGTCGCACCAACACTGAGCTCCTGCCAAACCTCGATTGATGGCGAAAAGATCATTGTTACGTTCAGCGAAAACCTTTCAGCAGACCTTCCAAGCAGCAACCAATTCAGCGTTTCGGTCGATGGAACAGTCATACCAATTACGGGGATTCAGGCTAAAGGCTCAACCATTGAACTAACCCTGAATCAAGCGATTAAGAGCAGCGATATCAATATTCAAATTAGTTACAGCGACGCAAGTGGTGATGATAGTGCTGCAGTTCAGGATTTCAGTGGCAATGACACCAGCTCGTTTAACAGTCAAACGGTCACGAATCTCTCCACTATCGGCCTTGGCAGCCGATTCTTAGTTGATATAGACGGGAATAAATTTGCAGAGTATGGCTTCGCCAAAGTTAGTCCTGCTTTTACGCAGGTTGATCTCAATCTTTCAGGGGGCTTCACATCTCCTCTTGTCTTTAGCAATGTTGTTAGCCGCAATGAGCGAGACCCCGTTGCAACAAGGTTAAATGCGATCACCACCAGCTCCTTCCAGGTACAGCTCGACGAACCTAAGTATTACGGGACCTCCAAGGGGGAAAGCTTCCATACCGATGAAATCATCAGCTACTTTGTTATCGAAGAAGGCAAACATGAACTCGCCGGCGATAAGGTCTTTTATGCGAAATCGGAAGGCCAAAAGAGGCATCCCAGCAACCCGTCGACGAAATCACAAAGCTGGTCAAGCACGATCTCATACGCTGACGCCAATTTCAGCGAGATTCCTGTTCTCTTTGGTCAGTCACAAACGCACGCTGGCGCAGATTTCATCACCACTCGCACGAAGAATGTCAGCGCAACAGGCTTTCAATACAGCCTCCAAGAGGCACAGAACAAAGGCAGTCACCCGGCCAAGGAAACCTTTGCTTGGGTTGCTTACTCTGGCGGCAAGAGCAACAGCGGCGGCATCCAGCTCGAGGGGCAAGCATTAGACAAAGTATTCACCCATACGCCCAAACAACAATCATTCCTGAATACATATACATCAACTCCTTTTTTGCTTGCTGGTCTGCGCTCATTTGAAGGTGACGATACCGCTTTTAGCCGCATTCATGCTCTCAATACCAGTACTTTCACAGTTGGTCTCCAAGAAGAAAGTACAAGCGATGGCGAACTTGAACACGCAGAAGAGAGCATCCATTACTTAGCAATTGAAACAAGCACTACTCCAACGATTGAAGCAGCAACAGAAGTCTTTGAAGAAAACCTCAATACGGATACTCAGGTCCATGTCATTAACCTCAAGGATTTCTATACCGGCAAAGACGAAGATCCTGACGGGGAGACCATTACCTACAGTTTCAAGTCACCAGAATCTCATAAATTATTTAATATCCATCCCACCACTGGTGTCATCACAATTAAGGCAGGAGCTGTTCTTGATAACGAGCAACAAGCAACCCATTCACTCATCATTCTTGCGACCGCTGGCACTGGATCGAGCGAAGCCACTATCACAGTTGAAATCAAAAATCTCAATGATAACCCTGTCCTTTTAAGCGATAGCAACTCATCAACAAACACGGTTATTGAAAATGCAAGCGTTGGCACCCCAACTGGCATAACAGCGCTTGGCAGCGATGCTGATCGCGATGCATCGATCAGTGATTACTCCCTGACAGATGATGCTGGTGGTCGTTTTTCCATCAATTCTTTAACCGGCGCCGTCACCACCAAAGG
>DONH01000244.1 GCA_003509235.1 Planctomycetaceae bacterium | reverse complement strand
TCTTCGCCCCAACGGGTGGAAATTCTGGAGCACTCTCTCTTGCGAGGAACTTTGAAACCGCTCGCACCCTATTTCAAACAAGATTTCATCAGCAAAAGCCTACGGTTGGCTTCGGTCAATCTGCTGATAAAAGACACTTCCTGGATGCGCTTTCATCAAACGATCAATTGTTCGCCGCATATGTCGATACACTCAATTGTATAAAAACTATCAATTCAACAATTGATCAGCATAAAAATGGTATACTGTTTTATACTCCTTGGATCGTCGCAGGAGCACGCAACCACATCGGATTGATGAAACTAGACCCAGTAGGGATCTCAGAGGTACGTTACGAACTAGAGCTACCGATTCTTGGACTCATCCGAGCAGACTTTTTGTACAAGCCATCAGCGGTCAGCTACCGCTTACGCCTTGAACACCCCAGCTACGCCAACCAAATCAAGAGAGTACTTGGTACTTGCCATATTGAAGGGTTTGACAACTTTCACTGCTTGGGTGTTGGCCCTCTTCCCAAACATCAGCATGGTGGCATTTTAGCTGAAATACTATTCAAGCAATAAGCAGTTACCAGCCCAAAAAAGAAACCCCGCTTTTGGCGGGGTTTCTTTTGAAATCTAAAAATGCTGATCTATGCTGGGACCGGAGCAGCCTCAACAACACCCTCATGTACGGTTTCCTCAACACGAAGAGAGTCAGCCAATGTTTTCGTTTCAAGATACATCTCTCTATTTTCATCGAGATGACGCAGGAAAGCATTGTTCATTGCATGTCCAGAAGCAAAGACAGTGAAATGTCCTTGAAGCGGAGCACCCAGAACTGCCATATCTCCAACAAAGTCTAAGATCTTGTGGCGAACAAACTCATCCTGGAAACGGAGTCCCTCCGCATTCAGGACACCATATTCATCAAGGACGATTGCGTTATCCAAAGAGCCGCCAAGAGCAAGCCCATTGGCATGGAGATAGTCTACTTCCTTGAGAAAACCGAAAGTTCTTGCTTTTGCGATTTCAGCCACAAAATTCTCAGGAGTCACCTCAAGAGACATATTTTGGACACCAATGAGAGGGTGTGCAAACTCGATGGTGTAATCAACTCGGAAACCATCATATGGGCGAGCCTTGATGGACTTGCCATCCTGCTCAAATTCAATAGCTTTTTTGATTGCCATCACGGTACGTGGCTTGCCCAGTTCACGAACGCCAGCCTGCTTCAGCAGATAAACAAAAGAAGCAGCACTTCCATCCATAATGGGAAGCTCACGTCCAGTCACTTCGATATGTATATTGTCGATACCCATTCCCGACACGGCTGCGAGCAAGTGCTCTACCGTTGCAACGGTCTCGCGCCCATTGCCCAACACAGTCGCCAAGCCAGTTTCAACAACAAGGTTTGGGGCTGGTGTAAGGAAAGTGGAACCATCCCCATTGTGCAATGAGAAAAGAATTCCTGTATCTTCAGCTGCGGGACGCAAAACCATCTCCACCTGCTTTCCGCTGTGGAGTCCGACTCCGGTACACCGAACTGTTTTATGTATAGTGGTTTGTAGCATTATTCCTCCGGTTGATAACCACACATAATAAAGCAATTAATGTGCCACAAACCCTGATTCATATAAAACACTGAAGAAACTGACTTTATCTTAACTATCGATGATTTTCAGCATGTGGTGATTTAGCGACTTCTTGTATTTTTACAACAACATTGGTGAAAAACTGTTGTTTTTTTGAGATTAGCGTCGCTGTGAAATTATAATACGATCATGTCCAGAAAGGTCTTTTCTAATTAATACATCATAAAATTCAGGCCAGTTATCAGTAAACATTCTCACCAACTGATCGCCGTGCTGGTATCCGATTTCTGACAGGAAAGAACCATTTGAGCGCAGCGCCTTCTCGACATGAGGTAACAGCAGTCGCATATGATCAAGCCCATCAACTCCACTCACCAAAGCGGTACGAGGCTCAAAGGATACAACCTCATGGCTCGCGCTTTCATATTCGTAAAGCGGAACATAGGGCGGATTGGTAACGATGAGATCAAAAGACTGAGGCTGAAACAAAGGGCAGGTAAAATCTGCCTGAACAAATGAAACCCTATCGCTTACACCGTGTGTAACACTGTTGCGAGAAGCAATCTTCAAAGCTTCAGGACTCAAATCAACAGCGACTCCTTTTGCGTTGGGAAACAAGGTCGCAATCGTTACGGCCAGTATTCCAGATCCAGTACCTAAATCCGCAAAAACGATTTCAGCATCGGGGCTGAATCGCTCCTGAACGGCCTCAACTAGATGTTCGGTTTCTGGACGGGGAATAAGCACTCCCTGGGCAACTTCAAAATCCAGCCCAAAGAATTCTTTACTCCCCAAAATATAGGCAATTGGTTCCCCACCTTCACGTCGTGCAACCAGCTCTTCAATCTGACTCAATTCAGCAGATGCAAGCATCCGATCCTTGTTCAGAACAAGGTCCAAACGAGAACACTCAAGTACATGAGCAATCAACAACTCAGCACTCAATCGTGGTGAATCGACAGCAAACAACCGCTGTTCGCAGGCTTGCAGCAGTTCAATTATGGATTGCGACATCAATCGACGGGGGCTAACGAGCTACTGCCCCTGCCCTTTCATGGCTTCGGCCTGGAAATGACTGATCAACGCATCGGTCATTTCATCAATCTCGCCTTCCATTACTTTATGAAGCGAATGTAGAGTCAAGTTGATTCGATGATCTGATACGCGTCCCTGCGGGAAGTTGTATGTCCGAATACGCTCGGAACGATCACCGCTACCGACTTGGCTACGGCGCGTAGCATCTTCTTCGGCTTTTGCCTTCTCCTGCTCCAGCTGCAACAATCTTGAGCGCAGGACCTTGAGGGCTTTGGCTTTATTCTTGTGCTGGGACTTTTCATCCTGGCAAATAACGACCAACCCAGTAGGTACATGAGTTACACGAATAGCCGAGTCAGTGGTATTAACAGACTGTCCGCCTGGCCCAGAAGCTCTGAAAACATCGATTCGCAAATCCTCGTTGCGAAGATCCACGTCAACCTCTTCAGCTTCAGGCATAATGGCAACAGTTACAGCGGAAGTGTGAATACGCCCCTGTGATTCTGTCGCCGGCACACGTTGGACTCGATGGGTACCGGATTCAAATTTCAGTTTACTATAAACCATGTCGCCGGAAATGGTGGCAATGACTTCTTTCAGGCCCCCAGATCCAGTAGAGTTGGAGCTCATCTCCTCGACTTTCCAGCCGTTGTTCTCCGCATACCGACTATACATTCTGTAAAGATCAGCAGCGAATAAAGCAGCCTCATCGCCGCCTGTGCCAGCTCGGATTTCAAGAATGATATTCTTCTCATCCATGGGGTCTTTGGGCAGAAGCAGAACTTTGAGTCGGTCTTCCAAGGAAGGAATCTGTGGCTCAAGCTCGTCGATCTCCATTTTAGCCATTTCCTGAATGTCAGGATCGGAGTCGTGGAGCATCTCGCGATTATCCTGCAAATCCTGAACAACTTGCCGATAATCACGAAAAACAGCTACGATTTCACCAAGATCTGCGTGCGCTTTGGAAACTTTCTTGTAGCGCTCCTGGTCATTAAAGATATCCGGCTGGGCAAGCTCCTGCTCCAGTTCCTCGTATTTCGCTTCAATTTCTTCAAGCTTGCCAAACATGGTCTATGACTCCTTGGTATTGACGGCGCACTCCAAAGCGGCAATAGCCACTTCAATCTGACTGTCATCAGGTTCTTTGGTGGTAAGCATCTGCATCATCATGCCAGGCCAACACATGATCTTGCACAACATGGACTTGCTGTATTTGCCCGAAAATTTGATCATCTCATACGCAATATTGCTGACAGGGATCATGAGAAACAACTTCAAGCCTACAATGTACAGATGTTTGAAAACAAAATATTCAGGAGAATAAAAGGTCAAAAGATACGGCACAAGCACTGCATAAAGTAAAATAGAAATGACAAGAACAAAAAGAAGAAAAGCAGTGCCGCAACGTGGATGAAGTCGACTGTAAAGGCGAGTGGAGACGGGCGACAATTCCTTGCCCTCCTCCCAGGTCCATATCACTTTATGCTCGGCTCCGTGGTACTGAAAGACTCTCTTGATGTCGGGGATGTACGAAATGGCAAGGATGTATCCGACAAAGACAACCATTTTAATGATGCCATCCCAGATGTGAAAACTCAAAGAATCGACATCGCCAGCAAGGCCAAGATACTCCATGCCAACAGAAAGAAAGTGCGGAAGAACAACGAAAAGTCCGAGCGCTGCACCCAGAGCAAGTACCATTGTTAAAATCAGATGCCAGCTAGTCAGCTCTGTATCATCGTCATCATCTTCTGCCGCTTGGACAGCTGAATAATTGAGGGCTTTGATGCCATTTACCATGGTTTCCATGAGAATTGGAAATCCGCGGAGAAACGGTTTTTTCAACCAAGGATGAATGGAAAGAGAGAACCAGGGACGAACCTCGGTAACAATTTCTCCGTCAGCCTTACGAATGGCAATAGCAAGTGTATCCTTGGCGCGCATCATGACACCTTCGATTACAGCCTGCCCGCCAACAGACTGCGGTGCGGCCAAAGCAAACAATCCTCTCAAATTCAACCAGTCACCCTCCGATAAGAAGAAAAGTTATGTGGCACATCGTGCGCAAACCTCTTGCGCTGTGCACTGTACAAACCACAATTATGAATTAATCGTCGTTTGTAAAGATCGACTGACAGTATTTTTCAATTGCCAGATAAAGCAATATGCCTCCGAAGGGCGAGCTCTAAAGCTACCCCAACGAAGGCATATACAGCGGCTTTACGCCGTGAAAAGAAGTTACTTGGAATCTTTGTTTTTGCCGAAGGCTGCGTACTTCTTACGGAAGCGATCAATACGACCGGCAGTATCAAC
>DONH01000411.1 GCA_003509235.1 Planctomycetaceae bacterium | reverse complement strand
AGGCAGAAGCCGCAGTGCACGCAGGGGTCGGCAGCGCCAGCGGGAAGTCCGGGGAACCGGTTCTGAGATGAGGAGCCGGATTCGATGCTCATGGATCAATTCTGGCTGCTTCATGATGCAGCTCGCTTGGTGGATCAGCCGGTTTGTTGTTTATCAATACTGTTCTGGTCAATCAAGGTTTAATCCCAGTGATCTTGAGAATCAAGCCAGTCTTGTTGGTGGGATTATGTCGATAAACTGTTTCCGTATTCAGGTTTTGCAAAATCGGTTCAATCAAGTCCGTAGATTTATCTAGATTGGCGACTAAGTCTCCTGGCTTTGGAGTATAAGTTGCGCCTTTTCCTTCGCCATCTTTAACAATAAATTTATCTTTTCTGGGTATGTATTCGATCAATGCGCGATATGGAATTCGATTGAGGTGTCGATAGGCTGAAAGTCTTGACTTCTGATGAATGATGACATTGGGTCCACTGCCTTGCTCTCGGATCTCTCTGGTGATCTGATCAAGCTTTTCGTATGTTGATTGAATGTAAGCCTGTTCAAGCTTTTTGTCGATTAAATTAGAGGCGAATGTTTTTTTTGATGTTAAATGGTCGGCTGTGATGACGGCGGTTGAGGCGATAATCGCCCCAAGCATTTTTTTCTTGTTATCCATGCCATCCCATTTGCGTTTTTCAATGAGTTGGATCCATGCCCATGAGATATTCAAGGTTGCGATAAGCTGGAAAGGCAATGCAAGGTAGCCGGCGGAGTCAAACTTGTAGACGACAGATAAGATGATTGCGTAGCTACATGCAGAGAGATTGATCGCATCGAGAAGTCCTAATTCAATTTTCTTTTGCGCAACTGAGATTGCTCGTGCTGCTGCGATGACGGCAAACAGGTAAAAACGGAAATCAAGAGAGATGTAATAGTTGGCATCGTCGTTGTAGGCACCCTCTCCTACGTAACTGCTTGGAATAAATGCGAGGATGATGTAGCTGCTGATGAACACCAAAGACAAGCTGCAAAGCCAGTGTTCGAGTCGATAGCGCCGACTGAATAGTGATGTTGGTGGTCTCGGCTGAGTCGATGTATTGCTTTGGTGAAGCACATCCGCTACCCAAAGGCTTGCTGGTGGAATTACAAAGAGCAATATGGCGATGTCTTTGATATAAATTCCAATCAATGCCCAAAGCAAAGTGGTGTAGAACGATGATAACCGTCCTGTTTGTATATGCTCAAGATAGGCATTGATATATAGCATGAACACCAGGCATAGCATTCTCTCGCAGTAAATAACATGAAAAAAGGCGGTTCCTGTTGATGGGTGAATGAGCAGCATTGATGCGATGAAAAGAATAGTTGCTGCACTGGTTCGCCGCTGTTTCTCCAGGTTCTTTAGAAATTTCACGCACAGCAGCACTATCCCGACAAGTTCTGCTGCGCTGAAAAGCATCCATGTTTTGATTTGAATGCTGAACCAGCTCAGGACATGAATGTCTTGGTGAGCCAGGGGAAAGAAGCGATAGTCCGTGCGACGCATCGTTTCTTTGATGAAGCTGCCTCTCAGAGAGAAGTTGTCCAGGAAATATCCATCGACCAGGTCTGCATACCAGTCAACCATGTCCTTATATAGATAGGTTGTTCCTATGATCATCGCTACTGTGTAGCTGATGAATAGGATTGTGGTAATACGATTTCTGCGAACAAACTGTAGAAATGATCCCACTGGTCCGAGGGATGCCTTGTCGTTTTGAGTTGCTTCTCGTTGTTGATTAACCCACGTCCGATTGATCAGGTATCCCACAGAGAGCAGGAGCAAAATCAGCCAAATGTCGTGTGTCAGTCCCTGATATTGATGAAGAAGAGATTTTCCGTTGCTTGAATCTGGCGGGGGGAGGAGGCTTTGGTTGTTTTGAATCCATGCCCATAGACCCATTCCGATCGCGCTTATCGTCGTCAGCGCGACCAACAGCCGTTTCAGCAGCTCACTGCTTTGTGCTGGATCGAAAGCAGTGGGTGCGTGTCTCATGGTTTGGGGACGACGGAGTTAGGCGAGTGTTGACTGTTTCTGGCTGCCGGGCGTTCGGGTTGTCCGGAGCGAATATATTGAGATGATCTTAATCGAACTCTTTCAGCGAGCTCTGTAGCTTGCTTGTGCAGTATTTGAGTGATTTGTTGTTGATCAAGTCAGTGCTCTCTGAATAATTTGGTTTGGCAATGTTTTGCTTGTTTGCTGTTTATTTGTTTTGGATTCTTTCGTGCTATAGAGGCAGATGTGTTGTTGCTCACAGGGTGTTAGAAGAGGTATTCGCCTAGCTCAATTTCTTGAGCGAAAATGCTTTCGATACTTTTTTGTTGTGCTGTGTTGAGTATTTGCCTGTAGGATCTTTTGTCGGTCCGTAGGGTTGATTTTGCTCGAGGGAGTTTAGGGTTGCCGGCGAGTTGCAGCTCCGTGAAGATGTTTTCGATGGTTTCCTGCAGCTGCTCATAGCGAAAAAGGTGCTTCACAAGGATATCCCCTTCGTGGCTATAGATTGACCGGCAGGAAATTGCAAATTCTTCCAGCAAGCCGCCCTTGATGAATGTATCTAGATCAAGATTTTTATGCCTTTTCTGGTCTTTCTTCAGCTCAAAAAATTGTGAAAGAGCGTGGTCCCATGGGTTTCGGATAAAACAGAAGCTGTAATACTCGCTGAGTAGTGATGCGCTTATGTAGTTTCTTTTAAGGGCTTCGTGGGCTCCTATGTGAGTGCGTAGGCCAATTGATTTAAGCTCCCGATTAACCCCCTTTTTGAGAAGTCTTCCTTTTGCTTCTATGGCGAAATAGCTGATTTTATTCCGCCAAGGGATGTAGTTGATAGGCTTTTGGTATCCCAGCTCGCGTCGAATTTTTTCGTCCCGACCTAAAGGTGTAATGACGTCTTTTCTATTGCAGCTGCTCGATAGTGCAATGGCTGCTGAAGTCGAGGCCGTCTTTCGGTTGGCAAAAAATATGAATTTTTTTGAGTGATTGATGATCACGACTCCCTTTTAATTGCTTAAAAACGGTCAATGATTGCTTTTGCAAAACCGCTGCAGCTCACTGGGTCCACCTGGGGCTCCATCAGTCGG
>DONH01000242.1:4390-6291 GCA_003509235.1 Planctomycetaceae bacterium | reverse complement strand
CCTCGATCGCCTACGACTTTCTCAAAAAAGAATGAATCAGGGGTTGGTTCAACGCGTTACGTTAGCCCGCCAAAACTTGAATCGACTCGCTGCTGCACAACCACTTGCATCACCATACCGTGAAATTAATGTGACGCGACGCCTTCTCAACGAAAAGGCTCTGCGGATACAGCACGAAGGATTCCAGAGAACACAACAAGCAAAGGATCAATTGTCTACAGCTGCAGCTCTCCTCGAAGCCAACAACCCTCTTGGAATTCTTTCCCGAGGTTACTCAGTTACAACGAATGCAACAACAAACGAGTCCATCAAATCATGGCTTCAAGCTCCTTCGGGAACCACTATCACCACAAGGCTAGCCGAGGGTGAACTGCACAGTCGTGTTGAACGAAGCGTGGAGTCAAGACACCGCGAAGCGGGCGAACATTTTGAACATACGTAATAAGATGAGGCGGTTATGATTGAAAAAAATTCGAAAACAACAACGAAACAACCTTCTTTCGAAGAATCACTTGATGAACTCGACATGATCATTCACAAGATGGAATCTCAGGATTTAGGGCTTACGGAATCTCTTGCCGCATACGAAAAAGGCGTCTCTTTATTGCGTCACCTGCATGAAGAGCTCAGTGACATAGAGCAGCGAGTTGTCACTCTGGTGCGAATTGATGAAGATGGAACTCCAGTCTTCGAGAAAGCCACCGGCTCAGCTAAAAGTGAAGCCGTTTCGGAAAGAAAAACTACAAAGGGGAAGGCGCGGAAAGTCACACGAAAACGACAAAAGACCTCCACCGATGGGCAAGGGCCTCGACATCAACTGCCCGGAATGGACGACCCCATGGCTGGAGCGTAAAACACGTGTAGAAACTCGTTGATGAACAAGGGGCTGGGTGCCTTCGGATGTATTGGTCTGAGTGAAACCCTGATTCTGATTCTTTTTTTGTGACTTTTTAGAGACTTTTATGGATGCCTCTGCCGACTCTTTACAAAAGCTGGTTCAAGAAACACTCACAAAGGTTCAGGAGTTTATCAACCCGCGACTCGAATCTGCTCTGACGTTCTCTGATCAGGCAGCCCCGCGATTGGTCGAGTCGATGCGATATGCTCTGTTAGCTCCCGGAAAAAGGCTTCGCCCCGCCTTGGCATTGGAAGCATCGCGGACGTGTGGGGGAACCTGGGAAGAGGCTGCTCCGGCTGCTCTGGCGGTTGAGATGATCCATGCGTACTCCCTCGTTCATGACGACCTTCCTGCAATGGACGACGACGATTTACGACGAGGTCGTCCAACCTGCCATCGTGCTTTCGATGAAGCGACGGCAATACTGTGCGGCGATGCTCTCCAACCACTTGCCTTTCAGGTACTCGCCACTGGCATGCTCGTAGATGTTGTTCCTGAAGCATGTCGAGTATTAGCTCAAGCAGCAGGTGCAGAGTCACTCGTCGGCGGACAACTGGATGATCTCGCTGCGGAGCGCGGCTGGGTTCCTGATCTCTCCAACCAAACGCCTGAACAGCAAGTGGCATGGATGGAGCGAATTCATCGACGAAAAACTGGCCGCTTGTTCTTGGCTTCACTTGATCTCGGGTGCCTGGCTGCGGGTGGTAATCCCCAGTGCAGACGTAACCTGAAAGAATACGGTGAATCATTTGGCCTCGCCTTTCAAATAGCAGACGATCTTCTCGATGCAGAGGGGTCTGAATCGAGCATGGGCAAACGTGTAGGGAAAGATGCTGAGCGGGGCAAAATCACCTTCCCCACAGTAATCGGGAAGGAGTTCAGCCGACAAAGAGCTGATGCCCTTGCTGAGCAAGCGACGGCGGCGATCTCTGGTTACGGCGACGCTGCCGACTCACTCCGTGCACTGGCCAAATGGATTGTGAGCCGTCAAACATAGCCTTTT
>DONH01000242.1:0-4130 GCA_003509235.1 Planctomycetaceae bacterium | reverse complement strand
CGGCGACGCTGCTGGCTCACTCAGTGCATTGGCCAGATGGATTGTAAGCCGTCAAACATAGGCTTTTCCCTCTCTTCCTAGCTCGGCAAAGGCCTGTCGCCAGCCTACAACTATATAGGGTAGACTCTTGAACTCCGTTAATAAAATAGTCTGTTGATTTGATGAAGACGGTATTACGCAGGAGCTTTCGGAGATAATGTCGACTATCCTTCCAACAATTGAGTCACCGCACGACCTTCAGGGACTCTCTCCCGACGATCTTGAAAATCTTGCAACAGAGATGCGGCAAGCGCTGTGCCAAGTTGTTGCGAGCCGGACTGCACACTTTGCATCAAATCTCGGCGTCGTAGAGCTTTGCTTAGCCCTTCACCGTGTTTTTGACTTTCGCAAAGACCGGCTCATCTGGGACACCGGGCACCAAATCTACCCCCACAAACTCATTACGGGCAGATACAAGAAGTTCGATACAATTCGAACTCGTGGTGGTCTTATGGGGTTCCCAAACCCCTCTGAAAGCCCTTACGACTTGTTCATGACTGGCCATGCTGGTTGCAGTGTTTCCGCAGCTCTTGGCCTCGCCAGTGGAGACTCATTGCAGGGCCACAACGATCGCCACAGTGTTGCAGTCATTGGAGATGGGGCACTCCCATCTGGAATTGTTTTTGAAGCGCTTAACAACGCTGGATTTTTGAAAAAACGTCTCATTATCATCCTCAACGACAATCGGATGTCGATCTGCCCGCGGGTAGGCGCTTTGGCGGAGTACCTTGATGTGATTCGAACCAATCCTTGGTACCGAGGCCTGCGTGACAAAGCAGGAAACCTTATTAAAGGTGTGCCTATGGTTGGGGAATCCATGGAGCGAATGCTCGTAAATGTGAAGGATTCACTCAAAGCCACACTTCACGGTGGCATGTTGTTTGAAGCTCTTGGGGTTCGATATTTTGGGCCTGTAGAGGGGCACACGCTCCCAAACCTGATTCGATACCTCGAACTCGTCAAAGATGAAGAAGGCCCCATTCTTTTACATGTACTTACGGAAAAAGGGCATGGATTCAAACCTGCAGAAGACGACCCAGTCTTTTTCCACACACCTGCTCCGTTCGAGTGCGATGATGACGATTGTATTGTTGCGGTGAAGAAATCCTCGGTTCGGGGCTACACAGATGCTGCGAGTGCTGCAATTGCCGACTGCATGAAGCATGATGACCGAGTGACCGTCATGACAGCTGCCATGTGCCAAGGAAACAAACTTGAGGCTGTACGAGAAGCATTTCCTGATCGCTTTTTTGATGTCGGCATTTGCGAATCACATGCAGTTGCTTTCGCTGCCGGTCAAGCGAAAGCTGGATGCCGACCTATCGTTGACATCTATAGCACGTTTCTCCAGCGATCCTATGACCAAATCTTCCAAGAGGTCTGCTTACAGAATTTACCAGTCGTATTCATGCTAGACCGCGCTGGACTCACTGGACCAGATGGTCCCACACATCACGGCGTCTTTGATCTAGGGTACATGCGACTTTTTCCAAACATGACCGTCCTTGCTCCGGCCGATGAACACGACCTCACGTCAATGGTTGCCTGGGCACTTAAGCACGACGGACCTGTTGCCATTCGGTACCCAAAAGCAGTGCTCGAACCGGGCCTCAGTAATCGATTTGGGGAAGACAGATTGCCTATAACCGTGGGGCAGTGCGAACCTCTTATCGATGGACCAGACGGCCTAATTATCGGCTGTGGCAGTCTTGCTGGATCATGCTTGGCGGCAGTTGAAGAACTCCAAAAAGAAGGACTCAATGTCGGCTTGATCAACGCACGCTTTATCAAACCATTGGACAAAGACACACTCCTCAAGCGAATACAAATGAGCCCTTGGATTGTTACTGTTGAAGAAAACACTCTTCACGCTGGATTCGGTTCAGCAATTCTTGAGGCCATTCACGACGCTGCTCTCCATACGGGCCCGATACGACGGCTTGGCATTCCTGATCAGTTTATTGAGCACGGAGACCGAGCCGATCTACTTTCAAGCCTCACGCTTGATGCAAGCGGAATTGCTGGAGTTTGCAGAGAACTTTCAGGGCACATTGCAACAACTGCCGTCGCCACTCCACTTCAAGACTGACCACGAATGAACAATTCGTGGTCCTGCCCCCAGGTCTCAATCCTTATGGCTGATGACACCAAGCTTTCATCGACAGACGCCAGTACTCCTCAACCCATGACTGGAAGCCGTCTTTGCCCTGGCAATCCAGTGACTGAAAGCCTTCGTATCGCAGTAGTTGGCCCAGAAGAGGTTCTCGAAACCAAGCCACTCGCCAACGAAATTCAAAATCTTCTGACTGCTCTTGGCCACGATGTCGAAACGATGCTTGCAGCCAGAACTGCGTGGGACCCTTCTCTGAAAAAAGAATCTGCTTCCAACATCACTCACGATGCCGATCTGGTCATCGTCCTTGGTGGAGATGGTTCGATTCTTCGAACTGCCCGGTGGATGGGTTACCAGCAGACACCCGTGCTCGGAGTCAATCTTGGCCGGCTTGGATTTCTTGCTGATTTTTCCCCAAATGAAGTTGGAATGGCCATCAGTGAACTCATCGCAGGGAGGTTTCGTCTGGTCGAACACATGATGTTTGAGACATGTGTTTTACGAGAAAATGAAATGGTCGCCAGCGATCTTGGCCTCAACGAGACCTCGCTTCTTGCCGGCCCTCCTTTCTCACTTTTTGAAGTTGAACTCCACGTAGACGATGAATTGGCAACTATCTATCGTGGTGACGGCTTAATCATTAGTACTCCAGTTGGGTCCACGGCATACAACATGTCTGCTGGAGGTCCGATTGTCAGGAAATCACTGGAGGCGTTTATTTTCACTCCGCTGAATCCTCATACCCTTACTCATCGCACCGTTATCGACACAGCATCTCGGAACTACAGCCTAGTGATACCATCTCCCAACAACGGTTCCTCCTGTGTTGTTGACGGTCGCCTGCTGCTATCACTGAAAGCCGGGGATAAAGTCCGAATATCGCGCGCGAAACCAAAATTTTGCCTCATTGAAACAAACCAACATGGCTATTACTCCACTCTCCGTGATAAATTGGCATGGGGAGGAGATATTCAAAACACATCATCAGAAATTGAATGCCGTGAAGTTTGACGCACCCGCCCGGCATAAGAAAAAAACTGACATGAAGTACGTTGCTTTCATTTTCCTTGCAGGACTACTCACTGGGGGGGGAAAGCTGAATGCCCAAGAAGAGGTTGTGCCAGAAAAGCCTTCACAATTCCTTCGCTATAAATTCAGCCAAGGGGAAACCATTTCAGCAGAGGTATCTCATCGCGCGATTACCGAGACAACAATCAATGGCACCACTCAGCATGTTGAAACTGCAACTGATTCAATCAAGTCATGGAAAATAATCGATGTTAATCAGGATGGATCCGCGACAATCGAGCATTTAGTCGACCACGTCAAAATGATGACACGCACGAGTGGCACTGAGACAGTGCGTTGGGATAGTGACAGTCCAGAAACACCACCCGAAGGGTATGGGGGAGTACAACTTGGACTCGGTAAGCCTCTTTCTGAACTAACGATTGACTCATGTGGGCGGATAATGAACCGCAAAAACTTCTTCCCAAGCCCTCCTTCGAATACAGGCGACCTCATGGTCGTACCCTTGCCCGATGACCCAGTGACCGTGGGGACAATCTGGACTGTTCCTGATACCGTGGTCGTCGACCTTCCAGAAGGGGCACGAAAGTCTGTTAGAACACGACTTCGGTATCAGGTGTCGAAGCTCGATGACGTTCGTGCCGTCATCAAAGTAGACACGACAGTCCTCACACCCATTCACGACACCCAGACAGAGTCACGTCTCCTTGAGAGAATCTGGTCGGGACAAATCACATTTGATATCGTTCGTGGTTGCGTACTGAAACGGTCAGTAAGCGTCGACAGACGCGTTGTCGGATTTCACGGACCGGCATCGAGTATTCGCTACAAGGCGAGCCGTGAAGAACAACTTGTCTCCGACTCCCCGCGATTACAATAAGTGACAGGTATGCATGGAGACCTCGAAACCGGAAGTGGGGTTGCCTCAACCGGCTCGCAAGACGTCCTC
>DONH01000478.1 GCA_003509235.1 Planctomycetaceae bacterium | reverse complement strand
CCAGCTTCCACGCCCCTGCATCGCCGCAAGCCGTTTCGCCATCGATTCCCAACCGAGCATTCGTGCTGCTGCTGCAAGCATGCCCCCCCGACGTTGACGCAGCGGAATTGCAAATCGTAAAGGCTTCACAAGATGCGCAGCTATTTTGACCAGACGATTTCGCTCGGCCAGACTCTCTCGAACAAGGTCGAATTCACCATATTCAAGATACCGAAGACCGCCGTGAATGAGTCGGGTTGACCACGCTGTTGTGCCCCCAGCGATATCACGTGTATCGGCAAGAATGACATGTGCGTTATTCAGCACAAATTGTCGCGCCAGTGCTGCGCCATTGATGCCGGCTCCAAGCACAACAATTGTTGGAGCTGCCGAACGTATTTTCTTATGTGACGATTTTTCCATACTGTGTACGATTGTGGCAGAAACACTCACATCATTATTGGTTTTCTTTGGAACCATCGATGGCACAACCAGTCACGGGCACAATTCGTAGCATCCGACTCGGCTTCGTCCTGGTTATGAGCCTTATTGTAAGTGATACCCATTCACTGGCATGGTCCCGGCCAGCTTTCCTGAGCCGGACAATCGATGCGACATTTCAGCAAATCCCCCTCGCTCGCCTCATTTCACAACTCAACACAATCTCTGATGGCGTCATTGTACTTGATCGCCAGATCGATCCAACGCAATATGTCACACTCGCATGCCAAGGCGAAGACCTCATGGCTGTCCTCTTTACACTCGCAGATGAGACAGGCACTGAACTAGCTATTCTCGAATCAAGCGTATGGATTGTGCCAATCGGTAAGGCCGGTTCGCTCGAGACAGCGGATGATGAACGCAAGGCTGCTCTTCAGAAACTACCCGCACACACACGACAACCGCTCAGCGCAAAACAGGCGTTGCAGTGGCAGGCTGGCCAGAATCCAACAGTACTGATTGAGAAACTGTTGGCACGTATAAAAGCGGATTCACTCGCTATAACACCTGACGATCTTTCGACCGTGATTCCACATGACCATCTCCCGGCAGGGTCCATCCCTCCACTCTCACTGCCTGAACAACTCGACCTTGTTGTCATGCAGTACAACCACCACCTTCTCTGGAAACAAAACCATCAGGAATCATCAGCTGTTTTGGTCCAGTTTGTTCCACTGCCTTCCCCGACCGAGCCAAAAAAACACACGACCAGGCAGAAACAACCTCGGGCGAATTCGAGCCGGCCAGCAGAAAGCGACCGGGACCGCTATACGCTCCGTGTAGCGGCTCCATTCGATGAACTTCTGCGGGCCGTATCCCAACGACTCAAACTCGAGCCATCCATCGATATACAGTCACTTAAAGCCCGTGGCATTAATCCTCAAGAAATCATTCGACTTGAAATAAAGGATGCCAGCCGTGACGAACTACTCGACGCTATCGTCAAACCACTCGGCCTAACGTGGTCTAATGAAAAAGGTCGTCTCTTCATTCCAGCCAGCGACTAAACACATCAACCTAAGTTTTGATTAATGCGCTAACCTGCTGTTCAATTCCTTCACGAATTTTCCCAGCAAACATAGATGCCATCGCTGGGAGTTCTATTTGAATGACAAGTTCATCAGGCAAAACCTCGACCTGACTCTTGAATGGCATGCCCATCGCTGCAAACTGGACAGACAGCTGGTTGTCTTGATCCCAGTTAGCATGAATTGGACCAACCTGAGGCTCGTACTGTGCTCGAGCGCGTGTGATTGCTATATCAATCTTCTCGCGTACACCATCAACACCAAGGTTATGTGGGATTCTGACTTCCAGTGGACTCAAAGTTTCACTCCCTTCAACTCGTTTTCAATAATACTGTTCTGCCGAACGTTCACAGAACCATTGTGGCACTCTGAGGCGACCATCTGAACCAGCCTGGTATTAACTCGACCGTTTCGGCCGCCTACACACACAGCTGAACGGACTGCGACTGCCATCGGCTCACAGGCAGCCACTGCCGACACATCCTGAAGTGACAGGCGGCCTGCCAGGACGACATCCACGCCATGGCGTGAGGCCTGCGCAACCCAATCCTGAAGTGTCTCAACAGAAACAAGATCCAGCAAACTTCCGCTCTCTGCTTTATCAAACGTGTCAACAAGTACTGTCGACCAACCACAAAGAATCGCAGCATCAAGAACAGCGGGCACGGCAGGACTCCCTGCAGCCTGCCAATCTGCATAAGCGACAGGAATAGCTCGAACGGTTACCGGCAGACTTGCAGTCAGGTCTTGGAATATGCCTGTCCACTCAATGCCACGACACCGAGACAAACCGAACTTTACAGCATACGGTAATCGCTTCAGCTCGGGCAGAAAAATTACCGTACTGGGCGTTGTCGCGTCACGATCCCCTCTTCCCTCCAGATGCCGCCTTCTATCCAGCAGTTCACCGCCAGCGAGAGTCCACAGAAGTTGCTCTGGCACTACCGCCGAACAGGCAGCAAGCGTTTCCGGCGAGGCCAGACCTAAAGAACCATGCAATGGCTCCTTGACATCGATAATCTCAGCGCCACCATCCACCGCAGAAGAAACTTCGTCGGCACATCGAACGCTTACAAGAAGTGATGGTCGTCTCACCCGCAACAGCCCTCTGAATTTCCGCTGGACATACAAGGGTCAACAACCGGCTGTCGCTTGGCAACAGCAAGGCGTCCATTGATACGACGAAGCGTTTCAACGACGAGTGGTTCCGACCAGCGACCGTCCACAACAAGATAACCATCCTCCCAGCACGCCCACGGCCCACGACGTCCACTGGCAAGATGACCATATCGCTCAGCAACACGAACAACGAGATTCCCAACTCGAAAAGCTGCTTCATCCGAAGCAACAGGATCTCCAGAGTGATCAAGCGGCTGACTCCCCAGAAAAAAACATTCGACAGCATCAAGCGGAAGCGTTTCGACTGTTGCCGGTCCTATTCGAACAATTAATTCTGAATCTTGTAAATAGATCCGCGCCTGTTTTGCGGTGAATGCAATGTACCCAATCAAGCATGAAACAATTCCTAATCCTG
>DONH01000008.1 GCA_003509235.1 Planctomycetaceae bacterium | reverse complement strand
TGCTCGCCGTCGCATGATGAAAATGGATCCACCAACGATCTATGTTCCTGAAAAGTCTATTGGGCGAATTGAGAGTCTTTTACGTGCAGTATCAGATCTCGATAAAGGTCGGCTCCCTTGTACGCTTCTTCCGGCTTATCCCGGGGAAGAGATCGAACTTTCCCGAGAGCATGTTGTAACAGTGTCGAGTACATGCCATACGCTCCCAAGCGTGGGCTATGTCGTCTGGGACCGGCGTCGTAAACTCAAGAATGAATATCAGAATCTTTCAGGAAATCAGATTCGTGATTTGCGGCTTTCGGGTACCGATGTGACCGATGAGGTGCGAACCCCATTAGTTGGATACCTAGGCGATTCCAACCCGGATGGATTGGATCGATGTCCAGCTATGTACGAAGCGATGATTTTAATCACAGAGATGACATTTGTTGCGAAGAGTCACCGCCGTGAGAATATTCATAAATACGGCCATATGCATCTCGAGGATTTTCTTGCTCGTCGAGAACGCTTTCAGAATGAGGTGATTATTGCAGCCCATTATTCCACCAGATATACGGATGAACGTATCCGGCAAATACTTTCAAAGAGGTTGCCTGATGCGTTAGATGGCCGCCTTCAGGTGTGGCTGTGAACAGTTATATTCGGCATGCCTATGTTCATGTGCCTTTCTGTCGTCATCGTTGCGGTTATTGTGATTTTACATTGGTAGCCGGACGAGATGATCTTTTTGAGGACTATTTCACAGCCTTAGGAGTCGAGCTGAAGCGGCTCACCCAGCCAATCGAATTGGACACACTATATCTCGGCGGCGGTACCCCAACTCATATGGGGCCCGACGGCGTGAAGCGTTTGTTCTCAGGATTTCATGAGGCCTTGCAGCCGTCACCGGTCGCCGAAGTAACGATCGAAGCGAACCCGTTAGACGTTAACGAAGATATGGTCAAGGCATTCCATGCGTGTGGGATTAATCGGGTAAGCCTAGGTGTTCAGTCCCTTAACTCGATGACACTCGAGCAACTTGATCGTGATCATCGAGAGAGTGATGTGCGGCGGGTAATGGACTTGTTAAGGGGATCTGACTTAACAGTAAGTGTCGACCTCATAATAGCTGTTCCGGAGCAGACGCTCGATCTGGTTGCTCGCGATGTTGAGGAGATTATTTCCCTCTGCGCTCATCATGTTTCTGTCTACTGTTTAACGTGGGAGGAAGGAACTGCTTTTTGGGGAAAGCGCGCACGGGGGACACTCACTCCAGTTGTTGAAGATCTTGAACGAGAAATGTATGAGTTGGTGATAGATCGGTTATCGGTTGCGGGATATCAGCAGTATGAAGTTTCAAACTTTGCCCAGCCGGCTATGACCTGTCGGCATAATGAAGCCTATTGGGATTGTCGGACATGGGAAGCATTTGGTCCCGGAGCCGCTCGGTTTGATGGACGAAAAAGAACGACAAATGTGAGAAGCGTGAGTGGCTGGATAAAAAAACTACTCAATGATCAGAGTGTCACTGGCGATGTTGACACGATGACGCCAGAGGGAGCAGCTCGCGAAAGACTCGTTCTTGGTCTTCGCCAACAATGTGGTGTAGACCGACAAGCATTCTTTCAAGCAAGTGGTTTTGAGGTTGATGATTTAGCCAAGAAGCCAATTCAAGCATGGGTTGCCGCTGGCCTTGCTGAAGATGACGGCTACCGCATTCGACTGACTCGTTCTGGTTTGCTGTTGTCAGATTCGCTTTGGTCAGCTGTGCTGTGAGGGCTAGTCTCTTGCAATGGCAGCAGTTAAGTCAATCAAGGCCTTTTTTCCATCAGCAAAATACATCAGCGTGTTGTCTGCAGCAAAAAGTGGGTTTGGGATTCCAGCAAACCCGGGTGAAAGTGATCGCTTGATCACAACGACTGTTTGCGCTTTATCAACATCGAGTATGGGCATGCCTGCAATCGGGCTATCAGGATCATTACGAGCAGCGGGGTTCACAACGTCGTTGGCACCGATAACGATAGCCACATCGGTTTCAGGAAAAGTGGGATTGATATCATCCATTTCGCAGAGTTGTTCATACGGTATGTCGGCCTCGGCGAGCAGCACGTTCATATGTCCCGGCATTCTTCCAGCAACTGGGTGGATCGCGTATGCTATAGATGTGCCTCGCTCTTCAAGGACATCAGCGAGTTCTCTGACTGCATGCTGTGCTTGAGCAACAGCCAAACCATAGCCAGGCACAATGACAACACGATCTGCTTGCTCAAGTACCATGGCTAACTCTTCAGTGTCTGCAGACTTTATCTTGCCGGCATAGACTTCGTCAGCATCGATGGTAGCGGTCGTGCCTAGGCCACCGAATAGGACGCCGATGAGTGAGCGATTCATAGCCTGACACATGATAGCTGTCAAAATGAGGCCGCTCGCTCCAACGAGTGATCCAGCAATCACCAGAACTGAGTTGTCGATAACAAAACCTGCGGCCGCAGCGGCTAGCCCCGAGTAACTGTTTAGGAGGCAGATAACCACTGGCATGTCAGCCCCACCGATTGGAAGTGTGAGGGTGACTCCAAGAGCGGCTGCAACAAGTACAAGAAGAAGAAAGAACAGTAGCTGGGATGTGCTGAATACTCCCCACATGAGAAAAAGAGCAGCGAGTGCGAGTGCCAGACTAACCCATTTTCTATTGGGATTATCCCATGGCTTCTTGAATTGTGGCAGTTCGTGAAGTTTCCCAAATGCGACAAGACTTCCGGTCAAGGTAACGGAGCCAATAAAGCATGCTAGACCAATTGCAATTGCAAATTGCGTCCAGGGCTCAAGCGAAGCGACTGCAACTGCCTGTCGAGTTCCTTCTTCAAATCTGGCAACGGCTCGAGTGCTGGTTAGTTCGGCCGCAGCGACGAGCATTGAAGCAGCGCCTCCGAATCCGTTGAGGAGAGCAACCATCTGTGGCATTCCCGTCATTGGCCAGCGACGTGCCATTGTTGCGCCAATACCACCGCCAACACCAGCAAAGAGCACCAATAAGAGAAGTGGCCAGAAGCCATGTGCAGCAATACTCGTCGTGACAGGTTGTTCGAAGCAGGCAGCCACTATCGCGATAGCCATGCCTACGGCACCGAGAAGATTGCCACGAACAGCAGTCCGCGGCCCGCTCATTTGCTTGAAAGCAACAATGAACAGCATTGAGGAGGTGAGGTAGGCGAGATTGATCCATACCTGGCTCGACATAAGAAATCCTTTTTAGATAACAGAAAGAGTGAAAGCTATAACCAGTTGGGCTACTTCTTTTTCGGGTTAAACATTTCAAGCATTCTGTGCGTTACGACAAAGCCTCCGGCTACATTGATCATTGCCAGCAAGACTGCCAGAAGCCCAAATAAGGTTCCAAATCCTGTTGTTAGGCTGCCGGCGACAACCAAGGCACCAACAACCGTGACACCAGAAATTGCATTTGACCCACTCGTTAAAGGAGTGTGAAGACGTTGTGGAACTTTTGTAATGACTTCGAAGCCAACCCACATCGCTAGCAAAAAAACTGTAAGGAGACGAATGAATCGAGAGGCCGGATCTTCACCAAGAGTCGGTGAAGTTGCCAGAAGCGGTAGTACGTTGGCAAGTAGAACAATAATCATTAGATGATCTCGTGACTGTACAAAAGGAGGGTTTCAATCGTTTGTTAGGAAGATGAAGTGTTCCCGGTGCTTTCTGGTGAAGGCGATTCACAGTGCAATTGTGGCATTCCAGCCGAGTCTCTCACTCGTGCGTGAACAACTTCTCCGTTTTGAGTGACTAGTGTTTCTCTGCAGATTTCGTCATCTGATGTCTCCTGAGGGAAACCACAGCTAACAAGATGGTTCAAAAAGGTAACAATGTTTTTTGAGTAAAGTTGACTGGTGTGTGTGGCCACCTCAGCTGGAAGATTGGTTGGGCCAAGAACTGTAATGCCGTTGAAGCATGTTGTTTCGCCAGGAGTGGTCATCTCGCAATTACCACCTCGCTCTGCTGCGAGGTCTACAATCACACTTCCGGGTTGCATGCCCTCAACCATTGCCTTGGTAATGAGTGTCGGTGCCGGCTTCCCCGGTATAAGGGCTGTCGTGATGACAAGATCACATTCCGCTATGACTTTACCAAGTAGTTCTTGCTGCTTTTTGTAGAACTCGTCCGTCATGGCTTTGGCATATCCGCCCTTGGTTTCACTCGATTCCGTTTCTAGGTCGAGTTCGACAAATTTTGCCCCGAGACTCTCTACCTGTTCTTTCACTGCAGGCCGAACGTCATAAGCAAGGACCTGTGCGCCAAGCCGTTTGGCAGTTGCGATCGCCTGAAGCCCAGCAACGCCAGCTCCAAGAATGAGCGCCTTGGCAGGACGAATCGTCCCTGCCGCGGTTGTCATCATTGGCAGGATTTTCTTAAGTGCCGTAGCTCCTAGAAGCACAGCTTCGTACCCTGCGATATTTGCCTGGCTTGATAAGACATCCATGCTTTGAGCGCGAGTAATACGAGGAACGAGTTCCAATGCGTAGATAGTTGCCCCAGTCTTGGCGTCTTCAAGACACGCTTGACAGCTGCCGAGTGGGTCAGCCATCCCGATAATCACGGACTTGGATGACATTCTTTTGCGGTCTGATTCCCATGTTTCGCCAGCGGCTCCACAGGTGCGAACAGTGAGTACGCAGTCAGCCTCGAAAGCCTCGTCTCGATGAACAATCGTTCCTCCTGCCTGCTCATAATCGGCGTCACTATAACCAGCCGCAATCCCTGCGTTACTCTCGATGAGTACGTCGTGATTGGCTTTAACGAGAGTGCTGACAATTGCAGGAACGAGAGCTACTCTGTGCTCACCGGGGAAAAGTTCCTTAATAACCGCTACTTTCATTGCGTGGCTCGAGATTAAAAGGGAATAGGAGGATTGCTTGATGACGAATAACGACGCAAGCAGCGATTGTGATTTTGGTATTTTTGGGGTGATTCAACGCCTCGAACGGCTCGGTGCCAAGATTCTGCACTTTCTGGGGTCAGTTGGCAAATCGGTGCCATCCTGCGGTGAGTAGGAGGGAGACTTGAGAAGTTGTTGGTACGCTGGTATTCTCCGGGGCTCTGGCAACTATAAGTCTGCATGAACCCAAAAGAGTGCTCCATAGCAGGAAGTCACTTATTCGGGCAGTTTTGTGTGGCTGCGGTGTGAGAAACCGTTTTGCCGAACCAAAGAAAAGTGAAAAATACGATGAACAAAACATTCATGGCCAAGCCAGGTGAAGTCGAACAACGATGGTGGTTAGTAGATGCCAATGAAAAACGAGTTGGACGTCTTGCGAGTGACATTGCGACGATCCTGATGGGTAAGCACCGACCGACGTATACCCCACATGTCGATACTGGCGATTTTATTGTTGTGGTGAATGCTGAAAAAGTTGAATTCGGCGGTGATAAATGGCAGCAAAAAGAATATCGTTGGTATACCGGTTATACCGGGCTGAAAGTAGAGACAGCTGAGAAGCGACGTGAGCGTCGTCCATCGCTTATCCTAGAGGAAGCAGTCCGACGTATGCTGCCAAAAAATAAGCTAGGTCGCAGTATGCTGAGCAAACTGAAAGTGTATGCCGGTCCGGATCATCCTCATGCTGCACAGAGCCCCGAGCCAAAAGAACTCGGTGCGCGTTGTACTGTTGGCCAGTAACCTATTTTTTAAGAATCACCTGTTTATATCAATTTGGAGTTCGACAGTATGTCTACCGATTCTTCGACAGAAGTAATACCATCACCAGCAGTTGCTGCTCCAACGGCGCCTGCGTCATCACTGCCGAAGAAACGTGTGGATTTAGCAGGCAATGTGATTGCGACTGGTCGACGCAAATCTGCGATTGCGCGAGTTCGATTACGATCGGGTGCTGGAGCCATCACAGTGAATAAACGTCCTCTGGATGTTTACTTTCCCTCCTTGAAAGATCGGGAACTGGTTTCCGGTGCTCTTGGGCACGTCGGTCAAGAGAAGACGGTTGATGTTGATATAACCGTCCACGGTGGCGGTGCCTCGGGACAGGCTGGTGCGTGTCGTCTCGGGATCGCTCGTGCTCTCAAGGACTTTGACGCTGAATTAGCCGAACCGCTTCGTCAAGGTGGACTCCTGACTCGTGATGGTCGAATGAAAGAACGAAAGAAATACGGTCTTCGTGGTGCTCGTCGCGGAACACAGTTTTCCAAGCGTTAAAGTAGTCATAACACGATTCAACGCTCTATGTCGCCTGAACAATACATCTGGTCGACTTGGTCAGGTTTCCCTTTGCTAACAGCCGAAGCAATACTAGAAGATATAGTTGCCTGGGCTGAACGCCAGTTTTGCATGGCGAATGAGGAGAGATTCTTCAACTGCATTCTGGGCCTTCGCACATTTACGACTGGGAAGATTTCAAATGAGATCATACATCGCTGGATTCAGTTTGTTTTTCTTCATCGCATGCCTGTTATCGCAGTCCCTAGCTGACGGCATTTCCTCGGTTCAGTCTTCAACTGTTATGAGCCAGGACGTACTCGACGCAGAAGAAGCAGGTCTGATTGATGTTAAATATATTCCAAATGACTCTCGCTCAGCGCAGATCGTCATAGATAATAAATCTGATCAGCCACTGACGTTGCGTTTGCCAAAAGCGTTCGTCGGAGTTCCTGTTTTAGCGCAATTTGGTGGCGGTGGCATGGGCGGCATGGGCGGCATGGGCGGTGGCGGTGGTGGTCAAACGGCTGGTGTGGCGGCATGGGCGGCGGCATGGGCGGCGGCATGGGCGGCGGCATGTTTTCCGTTCCACCA
>DONH01000474.1:12876-13036 GCA_003509235.1 Planctomycetaceae bacterium | reverse complement strand
AGTTCTGCACATATGCCACGTGGTGGATTCGACAGGCAATTACAAGAGCCGTCGCAGACCAGAGCCGTACTATTCGAATCCCTGTCCACATGGTTGAAACAATGAGCCGTGTCCGAAATGTGGCTCGTCAACTTCTGCAAGAGTATGGTCGCGAACCAAC
>DONH01000474.1:0-12625 GCA_003509235.1 Planctomycetaceae bacterium | reverse complement strand
CGTCCATATGGTTGAGACAATGAGCCGCGTCCGAAATGTGGCTCGTCAACTTCTGCAAGAGTATGGTCGCGAACCAACCATTGAAGAAATAGCCGCTCGGGCCGGAACACCTGTTGATGAGACTCGTCGTGTAACAGCAATGAGTCGTTACCCAATCAGTCTGGACCGCCCTGTTGGCAACAGTGAAGACAGTCACTTCGGTGATTTGCTTCCTGACACTGGCGCAGAGAATCCCGCTGTTGGTGCTGCCCAAGAAATGCTTCGCAATCGCATCTCAAAAGTCCTCAAGAGCCTTTCATATCGTGAGCGAGAAATCATTAAGCTTCGATACGGCCTCGGTGATGGCTATAGCTACACACTGGAAGAAGTTGGACATATCTTCAAGGTGACAAGAGAGCGTATCCGGCAGATTGAAGCCAAGGCAGTTCGCAAACTTCAAGCACCTGCTCGCAGCGAAGAACTTTCGGGCTTCATAGACTAAAGAATCGGCCAGATGACGAATGTCTGACCGACATTCAAAATGATGTGCGTCACCGTTTGTCTTAGCAGAAACTTCATTCATGAAGGTTGTGCACTGAGATTTGCAGGGGACGATATGACGGTTTTACCGGATAACACAATGGAGTTTTCAATGTTTCGCATACTTGCTGCTTTCTCATTCGCTATCACTACAGGCCTTGGATTCGCTGCCGAGCCCACTGTTTCATTTCCAAAAACAACGATCGATATCGGTATGGTGGTCCGTGACATTGATGCCTCTGTTGCATTTTATACTGAGGGTATTGGCTTTCAGCAGGCAGAGGGTTTTCAGGTAGATTCTGACCTTGCGAATGCTGCCGGTCTCACTGACAACAAACCGCTCGATGTTCGAGTACTCGTTTTGGGAAATGATAAAGCAGCAGCAAAGCTAAAGCTGATGCAGATTGCTGGAACGTCACCACGATTCGGTGACACTGCCTTTATTCACTCTCACACCGGATTTCGCTATTTGACAATCATTGTTGCAGACACGTCGGTATTACTCAGTCGTCTGAAGAAGCTTGGCGTGGAACCTCTTGCACAGTCTCCCGTTACACTTCCTAAGAATCTTGTTCCTGGAATGTCTCTGACGTGTGTGAAAGATCCAGATGGGAATATTGTTGAGCTTATAGGACCTGCACGCAAGTAATAGGAAACCTAGTTAACGTACTGGAATAACTTTGGCACGTTCAAGCCAAACAAGAACTTGCTGGGCGAGCACCTGTGGACTGTTTACAGCAGATTCGACCGTAATTTCTGCACTTTCTGGCTCTTCATAAGGGTCATCGATACCAGTGAATCCCTTAATTTCACCAGCACGGGCTTTTTTATACAGTCCTTTTGGATCACGGCTCTCACAGATGTCTAAGGGCGCTTTGACATATACTTCAATAAAGTCTGCTTCTGGTAGCATTTTTCGTACTGCTTCACGATCACTACGATAGGGGCTAATAAATGCCGTGAGCGTAATAATTCCAGCCTGAGTAAAGAGTTCTGCAACTGCCCCCACCCGACGAATATTCTCCTTACGGTCTTCTGCTTCAAAGCCAAGGCCAAATCGCTTCGCGAACGGCTGACCGTGAATTTTTTCAAGAAGGTTGGGAGATGCATTCAGACCATGACGCACATTGTCTCCATCGAGAATGAAACTGCGATGGCCACGAGTATGCAACTGCTTATCAACTTCATTAGCAAGAGTGCTTTTTCCCGATCCTGATAAGCCGGTAAACCAAATGACGCAGCCCCGGTGGCCTGCACTACTTTCACGTTGATTCCGACTAATTGTGGCGGTATGCCACCGAACATCAACCTCTTCGGTGCCGTTTTTCTGTTTGCCGCGAGGGCCTTCTACTGGCTTATTCAATTCGATTTCCTCACCTGCTAACTCAATTTTTTGCTGAAGTTGGCTACCTACCACGCTCCCAGCACGACAACCTTTCGAAATCGACCTGCTGATCCGTCTGGTTTCATCCGTTCAATAACCACAGCAATTTCTTCACCTGGTTTATGTTCACCAATAATACGAGTACAGGCTCCAAAATCACTGATTGCCGTTCCGTTGATTTCCGTAATGACATCTTGCGGCAACAATCCTGCTTTCTCTGCTGAAGAACCCGGTTGAATACCAGCAATAACACACTGCCCCTGTAAAGGCATTCCGGCGATGCCTAGCTTACCACCTTTTCGTATATCAATTTCAGTCTCTTTGAGCCGTTGCTTCAGTTGTTTGATCGCATCGTCTGAAAGACCAGTACCGAATAGATCAAGACGCTCGATACCCCGTAGCCTGCCAAGGGTTACGGCATCTCTTTGCGCAAGTTGAAGGCCGAACAAACTGACGTGGACAACTTTTTGCAGCCGTGTCACTAATTTCAACGAGCGACTGTCGCCCTTCCAGTCTTCAGCAATTTCAACATGCAGTCCGGAAGGACTGGCCTCACTAAATATTGCTCCAAGTTCTTCAAGCTTCTTTCGCGCAGAAACAGCTTGCGCAGCATCAAAGAAATCAAGAGCTACTTCTGCCTGCTGAGCTACCGCCAAGTTCCCTTGCTCTGCGATTGATTCAAGGGCAGCTTCGGCTTTATTTGATAACTGAGAATCATCCTGCCGAAGCATTGCTCGGAGAACATCAACTGCTCGTGCAGCAACCTCAGGGTCATTGCCTCCGGCTGCATGCACCAACTGATCGACAGCGATTACACCCATTGCAGCGAGCTGCCTTGAGGCAGCTTCTCGATCGGCATATTGACTTGCACCGAGTTGAGCAACTGCTCGCGACACACGTTCGTCTTGCTCAGAACCGTCAACGGCCTGCAGAACCAGTACTGTCAATAAAATAAGTACAACTTGGGGAGCTAATCGAAGCATGCAATCGTTCCACTCGTCAAAAAACACCTATGAGACAAAAACGCTTGCCTGACGTCTCTATCAATATATCAGGCTGAGACTGTCAAACCTTATCCCTTTCTAGCAGGGAACACTCCAGTACAGCCAAACGAAGCAAACAAGGCTACCTGCATCTATGATTTTACCAATTATTCAAACAAATACGCCAACAACTCCGCCACTGCCAATGCGCCCAAAAGATGTCATTGCCGGGGGTGGGATAGCGTGGAAATTGTTTTTGTTACAGGGGACGCCTACGTAGACCATCCTAGCTTTGCCAATGGCCTCCTTGCCAGACTCTTGGAATCGCAGGGGCTTCGTATTGCCGTACTCGCTCAACCAAACTGGCAAAATTGCCATGCTTGGAGACAGTTCGGTCGACCGCATCTCTTCTTTGCCATCTCTGCTAACAATATGGACTCCATGATTAATCAATACACCGCAAACCGTAAAGTTCGAAATGACGACACCTTTTCACCAGATAGTGAAATTGGACTGCGTGCTGACAGAGCAACCTTAGCGTATTGCTAACGATCACGAGAGGCATTCCCTGGCGTAAAGCGGGTCCTCGTCGCGAGCGGTGTTCGCATGGATTTAGCGCGTCGCGACCGAGAGTATCTGCGGGAATTGGCCGAACACCATGTTGGAGGGCATCTAAAAGTTGCACCTGAGCACACCGACCCAGATGTACTCGACCTCATGAAAAAGCCGCTTTCTACTGACTACGTTGAGTTTGACAAGGCTTTCCGTGCGGCAAGTCGTCGAGTAGGTAAACGGCAATACACAGTCCCCTACTTTATTGCGAGTCATCCTGAGAGCGGACTATATGAAATGATCGACTTAGCACTTTTCTTGAAACGGAATGGATACCGACCTGACCAGGTCCAAGATTTCATGCCCAGCCCTTTCGACATTGCGGCCTGCATGTATCACACAGGCCGTGATCCAATGACAGCTAAACCTGTCACTGTTACGAAAGGTTTGCGAAATCGCAAAATGCAGAAAGCGTTACTTCAATTTTTTAAACCAGAGAATTATTTTGAAGTGCGAAAAGCGCTTGAACATATAGGGAGACAAGATCTGATTGGTTCCGGTTGCGACAGTCTGATCCCAGATCGACCACCCCAAGAAGCTCTCAATAAAAAAGGCGAGAGGCCAACCAATCATTTTCAGAACAAAAGTCTGGTGATCACATTCGCGGACTGAGAAAAATAAAGAAAAAACAACCTGCCAGAGTGTCTCGGTCGAACAAAACTATTGGGTACAGAGGCCTAAGCGGTCAGGAAATGAATACCCCTTTACATTTCCACCCTGTCAAAAAAACAGCTTGATCACACATATCGCCTACAATCATGTATCGTGGGGAATCCGAATGGCAGAGCAAATGAAATGAGGGAACTCAAATGACACGGTTAATTCTCGTCACTTTCATAACGGCAACGAGCCTTGGCATCTCAGTGTTCTGTCGTTCTGCAGAAGCAATCAGCCCTAGAAATCCATACCGAACCTTTAATTTAGGTGGCGTGAACTATGGTTCAATGCGCTGGGAGCGTACGCATCGCCAAGGACGAAGTAGTTGGCCGAAGAACAAGTCTGCTCGACGACCGCAGATACGTGGAGACAAGACCATGATGATTGGCGGCATTTCCAGTGGTGTCTTCTTACAACGCAGTGAATCCAGCAATCGGATGAATCAGAGCGATGTAACAATAAAGTCATCTCGCTGATTCTGTCTCTCCCGCTTCACTCGGTGAATCATTTTGATAGATCCGATACTTCTTTGTTACGAGTGCGCCTCCTCGTTCAAGAGTTCGCTTCGACAGATGATTGCTTTCTAAAACCCAAGAAAACTCCACCTCCTTCATACCCCAGTTGTAAAGTCGCGGCACAAGGGCGGCGTGCAGAACCAGACCGACTCCCCAAGCTTGATACTCCGGAACGACATTCGTGCTGATTGCTCTCATTCTTTTGATAGCTGACTTATTCCATAGTAATTTCAAAAAGCCAAACGGAAAAAGTCGCCCATTCATGGCTTTGATACGTGGGTTGTAGTCGAGTAAACAGAAAACAGTACCGATAGGCTTACCATCAACTTCGGCTACCAGGGAAAGTTCTGGGACGATCAGGTGCTTCAAGTGAGCAGCCATGTGATTCACTTCCCCATGCGAAAGAGGAACAAATCCCCACGTTCCGGCGAGACTCGTATTATAAATATCAAGAAACATTCGGACTTCGTCAGTAAACCTTGCTCGATTAAGAGATCGAACTGAAACTCCAAAACGCTGCTTAACGCCTTCAACCATTACGCCAAGTTTTGAGTCAATGCCTTCGAGCATCGACATCTCTCCCCAAAACGCGTAGAGGTCTTCGATTTTTTTGAAACCATTCGCTTCAATAAGATCTGCATAATAAGGACGATTATGTGTCATCATAAAAAATGGTGGAGTTGCAAACCCCTCAATCAATAATCCGCACTCATAATTCAGAGATGGATTAACCGGGCCACGTATGGAAGTCATACCCTGATCCGATAACCACTTCTTTGCAGCATCGAATAATTGGGTAGTCGCCTCTAAATCATCCGCACATTCAAAGAAACCAAAGAAACCGCGGTTTTCTTTGTAACGTTCTATATGACCAACATTAACAATTGCTGTAATACGGCCAACGTCTCTACCACTACGTGTTGCTAAAAAAGACCTCGTCTGATTGCGTTCGTAGAACGGATGTGGGTGAAACCCTAGCAACTCCTCCTGAGCACGTCGCAGCGGAGGAATCCAGCAGGGGTCACTGGCATAAATTTGCCAAGGCAGGTCTATAAACCTTCGCTGCTGACGACGATGAACAACCGGCTCGATGCTAATTGCCGACACGCAAACCCCCTCCGATTAGTGGTTTATCTGTTTATGGAAATTACCCAAAACATGTTCGTATTACTTGCAAATTCTCGACTAACACCGAGGAAACCGTCAATGTCAGCTTCCACCAGAACGATTCAGGTTTTGTATAAGTTGCCTCAGAATTTTTTCCGATTTAACTCAAAATTACAGAATCTTTGCTGATTCACCGAATTTATTTACTGCAAACCCTTCAAGCCGCATACGTCGAATATCGACGTAGTAACACTTGATCTTGATAACCATGTCAGATGTCCTCAACTCATACCGCGACGGTAGCAAAAGGTCCTGCCTTGTTACTGGCGCTACTGGTTTGGTTGGCAATAATGTTGTTAGGAGGTTTCTAGATACTGGCTGGAACGTCAGAGTGTTGGTTCGCCCTCGCCACAGTGGGACTACTGCAGCACTAGAAGGACTGCCGGTCCAAAAGATCATTGGTCAACTCGAGGATACAAGTAGTCTCCAAAGAGCTGTTGATGGAATTGATCTCGTCATTCATTCAGCTGCAATGGTTCACTGTGGCTGGCGTTACTACGACGAAATGCATCGAGTCAATGTAGAGGGAACAACTCATCTTTGCAAAATTGCACGCATAGCCGGAGCTCGTTTCATTCATGTCTCAAGTGTTGATGCTCTCGGTTTGCGATCAGATGGTATCCCCGCGAATGAAGAAACTCCTCCTGGTGGGATGATTGAGTGTCCATACGTATTAACAAAGAGAATGGCCGAGTCTGCTGTCCTAGATCAAGTTGAACGTGGTCTCGATGCTGTGATTGTGAACCCTGTCTATATGATTGGTCCCTGGGACTGGAAGCCATCTAGTGGCCGAATGCTTCTTGAGGTTGGTAGTGGGAAGGGTCTGCTCGCTCCACCGGGTGCCAATGATTTTGTTGATGTCCGTGATGTTGTTAGTGGTATTGAGGCTGCTAACGAACGAGGCCAAACAGGTCGTCGCTATATCCTTGGAGGCCATGCCCTATCGTATCTTGATGCATGGAAGGTGTTTGCCAAGGTAACCAATCGTCGTCCTCCGATTGGAAAAGCCCCACCACTCGCAGTACGTGCAGCTGGCCGTATCGGAGACTTAGCTGGCATATTGTTCCGTCGAGAACCCCCGGTCAATTCAGCATCAGCGACTATGTCAATGCTGAGGCACAACTTCTCATGCCAGCGAGCATTTGATGAGCTAGGATACAAAATACGGCCATTAGAAGTTGCTGCTACTGATGCTTGGGCATGGTTTTGTGAAAATGGCTACGCCAAAAATCTTGGAGAGCGTTACACTCAACCAGTATCATGCCAAACATCTTACTCGTCGAAGACGAGGACCATCTCGCCATCGGCATCCGGTACAACCTGACATCCGAAGGCCTGACGGTAACGACCGCCGCTGATGGACAAGAAGCTTTGGCTATTCTTAATGAGCCAAATGCTGATATCGAACTTGTTGTACTCGACGTTATGTTGCCTGGCATGAGTGGATATGCAGTCTGTGAAGAACTCCGCTCTCGAGGCTGTCTTATTCCAGTCGTCATGCTTACAGCTCGGACTCTGGTAGAGGATCGAATTCGAGGGTTTAATGCTGGAGCAGACGTTTACCTGCAGAAGCCCTTTGATCTCGATGAACTTCTCTCAGTCATCAGAAGCCTCCTCAGTCGACGTAAGAACAGCTCAACATCTCCCCCAGATGAATCTACGACAAGTCGCTCTGAAAACAGCTTTGCATTTGGAAAGGCTCATATCAATTTCGACACGTGGGAGGCCTACTGCGACAGTCGCCGGATTCGGCTCACAGCGCTGGAAATGAAGCTTCTTCGATATCTAATCGAACATGAGGGACTTGTATTATCGAGAACTGAGTTACTTAAGAATGTCTGGGGGATGGATCGCGCGCCTGCAACAAGGACTGTCGACACGTTCATGCTGAACTTGCGAAAGTCGTTTGAAGAAAATCCTTCCCAGCCCCGTCACTTCCTATCTGTACGCGGTGCCGGCTATCGATTTATCAGCGAATCAATAGAACATCCGGAGACCTAAATGGTTCCAGCTACTGATTACCAAGGAGTACGGCAGCAGCGTCTGATGGATCTGGACTACTCAAAAGAGATTCACCAACGAGGATCGCTCTAACTCCGGCAGCCTCGAGTTGCTCAACATCTGCTCGTGTGCGAATGCCGCTTTCAGCCACGAGTACACATTCCGAAGGTACTTTTTCTTGTAGCTTCAGGACATGATTAATGTCGGTCTTCATTGTCACAAGGTTCCGATTATTAATCCCTATAAGCGTTGCACCTAGATCAAGCACTCGGGAAAGGTTCTCTTCACTATGCAATTCGACCAGTGGTGTCATTCCAAGATCAATTATCTCTCGGTACAAGCTTCTTAGAAGACAGTCCTCCAAACACTCTGCAATGAGAAGAACGGCATCGGCTCCATAGAGACGCGCCTCATTCACTTGGTAGGAATCAATAATGAATTCTTTTCTCAGGATCGGTAGTGAGGATGCCTGCCTCGCAGCTCTGAGGTCATCCAGAGAACCACCAAAGTCTTTACCGTCAGTTAGAATAGAAAGTGCAGCAGCTCCAGCTTTTTCATACCCACGAACTATCTCTGCAGGTTCAGAACCGGGACGAATTTCACCTGCTGAAGGACTACATCGCTTAAATTCGGCAATTAACCGTATCCCACCAGAATCGGAAACTGCCGCAAAAAAGTCACGTGGCTGATCAGAATCATCAAGTTTTTCCTTGATGCTGGAAAGTGGACGTATTGCCTTCGACTCAGCGACTTCTTTTTGTTTTCGACTAATGATTCTGTCGAGTACTGAGGACATCGCTCGCTCGCATTATTAGGTAAATGAAAAAGGATTGGTTCTGGTATGTTCTGTTTCATCACAATCAGACATTAGAATTCCCTACCGCTCCAAACAGCATCCACGATAGTGGATCAAAATATCCTAAGTTCTGCGGACTGTGTTTCTACTAATGCCTAAAGTGACGTCGTGATGTGAAGACCATCGGTAGCTTTGCAGCGTTTGCGGCAGCAATTACCTCTGAATCTCGCTTTGAACCTCCGGGTTGGATGATCGCCGCAACACCTGCTTGTCGAATGAAATCAATAGAGTCTGGGAATGGAAAGAAGGCATCTGACGCAAGAACGCTTCCTCTCGCCCGATCTCCTGCCTTTTCTAATGCTATTCGCACTGCGTCAACTCGGCTGGTTTGACCCACACCGGCTCCTACAAGACTTGTTCCCTGACAAACCGCAATGGCATTACTTGTGAGTCGTCGCACCATGGTGAAGGCAAAGTCAAGCGGCTGTGTCAAATCTTCCGCAGGTGCCTCTTGGGTTACAACCTGCCATGCAGCTGGGTCATCTGGTATCTCATCTGGTCGCTGTGCCAACATTGCACCCGCCACACTTCGAAGCTCAAGACCAGCCGTAGGACCCCATGGATCACCCGGTGGCACCGCAACCAACCGCACACTTGCTTTCCATGCCGGACGTGTTTTGAGAGCCTCGACTGCATCTGCAGTGAAAGCCGGTGCGGCGATCACCTCAACGAACATTCCCGGCTTGAGCAGACACTCTGCTGCAGCTGCATCGAAAACACGATTCACCGCAACTATTGAACCAAACGCACTTGTTGGATCTGCTGCCATAGCTGCTTCGAGCGCTTCATCGATAGTTGCTGCACTGGCTGCACCACAGGGATTTGTGTGTTTGATAACTGCCGCTCCAGAATTCTGAATCAATCCAGCAATACGGACTGCGGCATCAAGGTCCAGTAAATTGTTATACGAGAGCTCCTTACCAGAGAGCTGCTTCAAGCCAGCAAGACCGAAATGGGTATCCGCTGGTGCATACATTGCAGCCGACTGGTGCGGATTTTCACCGTAACGCAAAGGCAACCTTTGCTCAAGGCTAAGCGTAAGCCGAGTTGGTAATGGCGGGGCGTCGGAGTGATGTTCACTCGAAATCGGCTTAGCACCTCCCGCAATCAACCCTGCGTGACCTGCCATCCAACGAGCAATGACGGCGTCGTATTCCGCAGTACGTTCAAAAGCTTGGGCTGCAAATAATCGTCGTTCTGTCATCGTGGTACCTCCACGGCTGATCGCAGATGCCACTGAGTCGTATTGATCGGGGCTTGTGACCACTGCACTAAAGGCATGATTCTTGGCAGCCGCACGAACCAGGCTTGGTCCACCTATATCAATCAATTCAATTGCATCGTCTGCCGTACATCCATCACGGCTAATAACGCTTGCAAACGGATAAAGATTAACAACGATAAGCTCGAACCGATCAATTCCATGTTCAGCTAAAACTTCAAGATCATCTTCTCTGTCACCGCGAGCCAAGATGCCAGCAAAAATATTTGGATGAAGGGTCTTAACTCGTCCATCGAGTACTTCCGGAAAACCTGTTATTGAGGACACATCCTCAACAGAGACACCATAGCCCTCAAGAGCCCGTGCCGTTCCACCCGTACTAACAGCTACTATTCCAGCAGCCTTCAATGCAGCAGCAAGCCGATCCAAACCAGATTTATCGTAGACGCTTACCAACGCACGACGAATTGGCAACACATTGGTGTTGCCATCGAGTTTTTTACTCTGGCCAGGATCGACATATGATTTCGAAGAAGTTGAGGGAGATTGGGACATGGTAATTCAAATCGGTGGGGTAGAAGGACAGCATGATTGCCTGAATTCATGATTAGAACCGGCAACACGGTTTACTCAAAGGGTTCCGCGTAGCTCCGGTCAACGAGGCACGTCTTCGGCAGGGTTTGCCTTCTGCAGATCGACTTCAATGATGGTGCCTCGTTTGGTCAAGCGACCTTTCACGAAAACACGACCCCTCAACTGTTTGACAATTGATTTAACAAGATACAGCCCCAGCCCAGTTCCAGGCGTAGCCCGCTCCAGTTCACTTCCTAATCGAACAAAACGTCGAAACACCTGCCCACGATCTGCTATCGGAATCCCGGGGCCATTATCTGCAACCCGAACTAGCACGCGATTTTTCTTCGTGACTTCAACTGTCGCATCGACGTGTGGTTCAGGGAGTGAGTACTTCACGGCATTATCGATAAGATTTCGAAATACTATTTCAATGTCCGCTTCCCTGCCCTGTACAAAAACATCCTCGAGCTCTTTCTCTACATTGATCACAATACAATCGTGCTGAACATTATGACGATCAGCAACCCGTACGGCTGCCTCCTCGAGGACTGGGACAATTCTGGTCGCTTCAGCAATGGATAATGCTGGACGATGCATTGTCTTTGCCGCATCGAGAAGATGGTCGATGAGAGTGTCGAGCCGCTCTACATCCTGCAGCATGAATCGGTGAAAATCTGATTGCTCTGCGGGTGGTACTGGTCGACGGGTCAGGGTTTGCAGATAGAGCTTCAGCGACGCAAGTGGACTTTTGAGTTCATGAGTCACACTATCAATAAAGTTACTTTGCCGCTGTGAGAGAGCAATTGCCTTGACTGCCAGAGCAAAGTAGATGATGACGCCAACCAGCACGAGAATAAGAAGCGACACGCCAACAGCGAGTAAGGCCCAATAGAACGCAGCGTTTTGAGAGCCCAGTGCAGCAGAGATACTGACAAGAACCCATCCAACTCCAAGCGTAATAATGGAACTAATTAAGACCACACCAAGCGTGATTGGCCAACCAAGTGAGCGCCGCGGTTCCACAAGACCTCCTCATTTCGTGTAATCTCAACCTACCGTGCTACGCACGGGTTGTGAAATCTGCCTACATGAACCCCGTCTAGTTCGTACAAATATGCCTGATTCACCTCTCAGACAAAATAAATCACGGGTCCCAATTCATTTGGAAGTTGGGCGGATACGCGTTGAGTTTTTATGGAGCAACGATAGGTGGCGCCATCTTTTTCGCATAGATGGCAAGGACTGCCTGCGATCGGTTGAAGGAGACCGCATCCCAACAGACAATGTCATACTCCCTATCCCTACGGGCATCTCGGAGAGATGGCCAGCCTCACCCGTTATCACAGAGGTCACGCCAACCGAAGCAATCGGGCATCGAGCCCTTGTCGCAGTCGGGCTGGCTGGACGTTCACATTTTTCAGCCAGCTTGACAGCCGCTAAAGCGAAAAAAGATGCCATTCTCGTGGAGGTGGCATGCCGAATCTTCGAGGCACCCAAATGGCTTGGCTCTACCTATTCATGCGATGAAAAAGCCCCTCCAGATGATCTCATTACAATCAAGCCAGAGCCACTTGAAGCATTTAATCGGCCTTTGACTGTTCTTTGGTCGTACTGTGTTTCAGTGGGCGGTATTGAGGCGGTTCCCCCTGCATCTTGCGGCAGACTGCTCTTTCCGTCAGATTGTTGAGTGGAAAGCGGTCATCTGGCGATCGCCCCATAGCAACGTCGAAAGATTCGATGGAAGGTTCTGATGTTTGATGTGATCGAACGGCTCAAAGCCGAATGGACTGACAAATATGTGGTAATCGACTCGCCAGCACCGGAACTCAGTCGGTTTGCAAAAACCACCGGCACCGTGCGGACTGTCAATATGAATGGTAAATGCCTCGTAGAGTTTGATCAGTTCAACAACATTGCCTGGTACGACATTGATCCTTCACATCTTAAGATCGTGACAGAGCCGCTACCAAAGCCAGAGAAACCGACAAAAACCAAATCCGCACCCACAGCAAAATCTTCATCTCCAAAAGCTGATTCGTCCCAGAAGAAATCGGCTTCAGATATTCTTGCCGCAGCGAAAGGCGGTGGTTCAAAGCCGACTGAGAAACTTTCCGCTGCTGATATGCTTGCCGC
>DONH01000051.1 GCA_003509235.1 Planctomycetaceae bacterium | reverse complement strand
AAGTGCGCCGGCCAGCGTCGCGGCTACAAATGGAGAAGCGACGAACAACGCTTCACCGAGCGAAACTATCAATCCAGCAGGTCCAGCAGTTCGAAGGTTAGCCCGCGAGCTGGGTGTCGACCTTGCGCGAGTTTCAGGAAGTGGCCCATCGGGACGGATCGTCCGTGAGGATGTTGTAGCGTCGGTGCGTCGATCTGGGGGACAGTCCGCCTCGAACCCTCAGGCAGTGCGCCCTGGTGGAGATCAGGACGATTGGGGTCCAATTCATCGTGAACAAATGTCACGAATGAGGAAAACAATCGCTACGAATATGGTTCGCAGCATGGCGACTATTCCTCACCTCACAAACTTTGACGACGCTGACGTCACGGAACTTGAGCGACTTAGGAAAGACAGTGCTGCAGAATATGCAAAAACCAATGTGAAATTGACTGCGCTTGCTTTTGTTGTGAAAGCCGTCAGCCTGTCACTGCGTCAGCATCCAGGAGTTAATTCGTCTGTTGATATGGAGAAGGGCGAATTGATCTACAAAGACTACGTCAACATCGGGTTAGCTGTGGATACGCCTCGTGGCCTGGTGGTTCCAGTGTTGCGGGGGTGCGATCATCAATCAATACCGCATATTGCGCAAGAGATTGCTCAGACTGCTGATAAGGCGAAAAATGCCCAGTACGGAGTTGAAGATTTACGAGGTGGCACCTTTACGATCAGTAACCTCGGTGCAATTGGTGGGACGTACTCTACGCCCATTATCAATTATCCAGAAGTTGCTATCCTTCTGGTCGGGAGATCAAGGAAACTACCTGTCGTATACGAAGATCGCGTCGAACCAAGGCTCATGATGCCACTTTCGTTATCCTACGATCATCGGGTGATCGATGGAGCGATGGCAGCTCGATTTTTGAAAGAAGTTATTGGTTATCTAGAGAGCCCTGGTCGGCTTCTGTTAGCCATGTGAACATCGGAACCCCAAAGTGACCACCACCGAAGGCATTGATTCAGCAGGAACTGCGAATCTTGCGTTTCTTGAGGAACTCTTCGCCCAGTATCAGCATGATCCTGAAAGTCTCTCTGCGGACTGGCGGCAGTATTTTGATTCCCTCGTAAAGGTATCTAGTGACACATTCGTCAATGGTCATTCCTCAGGCGAGCACCTAGCCAGTACCAACAATGAACTGCAGAATGTGTCGAAAGTTGTGGGGGGCAATGGTATTCAGCCGAAAGGTTCGTCGAAGCAGCCAGTTGTGCAGATCGAAGAGCGAAATGGGCTGCTTGAAGACGATACGATGATCACGCCAGAGGGTATTGCGACAGGTCATGCACTCGCGATTGCTGAAGGTCTGGTTCAGTTGCCTGATGCTCCTGCAGGGGAAGAAAAACCAGCCCCGCTGCCTAATGAAGTGCGCAAAAGTCAAGGCAATAACCGGTTTGCATTTTTACAAGACAGGGTGGACCAACTCGTACGTGCTTATCGTGTTCGCGGCCACTTAACTGCGGAAATTGACCCGCTTGGTCGACCTCGGCCGGGGTTGCCAGAGTTGGACCCTACTTTTTATGACCTCACTGAAGAAGATATGGATCGAGTCTTCTCCACGGATACGATTGAGGGTCCACAGTCGATGTCACTGCGACAAATCATTCGACGGTTGCACAATACATACTGTCGCTCAATTGGCGTGCAATTCATGCATATGGATGACCTGCTCGTACGTCAGTGGCTGCAGGTGCGTATGGAAGGCTGTGAAAATCGTATCCAGCTTGATCGCAAACAGCAATTGCGGATTTATCGGCAGATGACTACCGCTGCCGTCTTTGAAGAGTTTATCCAAAAGCGATTCTTGGGTTCAAAAAGCTTTTCGCTAGAAGGTTCGGAGAGCCTGATTCCGCTCGTAGAAATGGCTATCGAGAGGGGGGCGTCGCAGGATATTCAAGATGTTGTGATGGCGATGGCTCACCGTGGCAGGCTCAATGTTTTGGCAAATATTATGAGGAAAAGTCCACAAAGGATTTTCCGAGAGTTTGCTGATCTCGACCCAGAGCTACACGTTGGTCGTGGTGATGTGAAATATCATCTTGGTCATTCCACTGACTATGTTGCGGAAAATGGTCGGAAAGTGCATCTCACACTGTGCTTTAATCCAAGTCATCTTGAATACGTGAATCCAGTCGCAATTGGACGAATGCGTGCCCGTCAGGATCGATCAAGCGATCGTGCTCGTCAGCACGGAATGGTTATTCTCATCCATGGTGATGCTGCTTTTGCCGGAGAGGGAATTATTCAGGAAACATTGAATCTGAGTGAACTTGATCCATACTGCGTCGGTGGAACGCTTCATGTGGTCGTGAATAACCAGATTGGTTTCACAACAGGTCCGCAAGAATCACGTTCCTGCGTCTACGCTACAGATGTCGCAAAGATGCTTCAGATTCCAATATTCCACGTGAATGGTGAAGATCCTGAAGCGGTAGCGCAGGTTGTAAGTTTGGCCATGGATTTTCGTAGGGAATTTCAACGTGATGTCGTTATTGACATGTATTGTTTTCGGCGACGGGGTCATAACGAGGCAGACGAGCCTGCATTTACACAGCCTGCTCTCTACAGAGTTATTGAGCAGCAACCGAGTGTTCACGAAAGCTATCTAGAGAAACTGCTTACTCTTGGTGAGGTGTCACGGGATGAGGCGATGCGGATTGCTGAGGAACATCGAGCTCGCTTAGATGCTGAACTATCCGCTGCAAAACGAGATGACTATGTCCACCGTAGCGATGTTGCTGGCGTGTGGGCTTTCTATATCGGTGGACGGGAAAAAGAAGCGGCAGATGTAGATACAGGTGTACCGCTCGAAAAGCTCCAAGCTCTTCTTCGTCGGTTAGTTGTTTTGCCAGATCGATTCCAGCCTCACACAAAGATTCGAAAACTGCTCGATGCTCGCTTGGCCATGGCGGATGGAACACGACCAATTGATTGGTCTGCAGCGGAGGCTTTGGCAATGGGAAGCCTTGCCGTTCAAGGGCTGCGAATAAGGCTGTCGGGGCAGGATAGTGAGCGAGGCACGTTTAGCCATCGACATGCAGTGATTCATGACCACATTACAGATGACACCTACTGTCCTCTTGCTCACCTCGCTGAAGAACAGGCCCCGGTTGAGATCTATAACAGCCCGCTTTCAGAGTCCGGTGTACTTGGGTTCGAGTATGGATATAGCCTGGACTGTCCTGATGGGCTTGTTATGTGGGAGGCCCAGTTCGGGGATTTTGTAAATGTTGCTCAGGTTGTTATTGATCAATTTATTGTCAGTGCTGAGGATAAATGGAATCGGCTCTCGGGCATCGTGATGCTGTTACCCCACGGCTTCGAGGGAATGGGCCCCGAACATTCGAGTGCCAGGCTTGAAAGATTTCTTCTTCTTGCTGCAAAAGATAACATTCAAGTTGTTCAGCCGACCACGCCGGCTCAATTGTTCCACTGCCTCAGGCGACAGGTACTTCGTATCTGGAGAAAGCCGCTGGTTGTGATGACGCCGAAAAGTTTGTTGCGTCACCCCAAATGTATCTCTGCTTTTAGTGATCTTGCAGAGGGGAACTTTCAAAGAGTGATTCCAGATCAGTCTGGTGCGCGTCCGGAGGATGTGCGAAGAGTTCTGCTGTGCAGTGGCAAGGTTTTCTACGAACTCGAAAAAAGAAGGTCCGAGTTGGAGCGGTCCGACGTTTCCATCGTGCGTGTAGAGCAACTCTATCCACTTCCTCGAAAATCGTTACAGAAGGCTTTAGCGGATTATGCCGATGGAACCCCTGTTCTCTGGGTTCAAGAAGAGCCTGAGAATATGGGTGCCTGGCGTTTTCTAAGAATTCATTTCGGTGAGACGTTATTTGATAGGCTGCCATTTTCTGGAGTTTGTCGGCAGAGTGCGGCGAGCCCGGCAACGGGTTCGAAGAAAAGCCATGATCTTGAGCAGAGTGAGTTGCTTACGGCCGCATTTCTGAGTTAGGTTTTATGCCCTGTCAGAGCCCGTAGGAAAAGGTCGCCTGTTCATGATGTGGCACAACGTTGTCTACTATGCTCATACCACGAATATAAAGCATGCAAACCAATGCTTGGAAAACATTACAGCCCGGTCCCCTTTATAGTATGTAGGAATCTATGGCGATTGAATTGAAGGTTCCAGAAGTTGGTGAGTCCATCACTGAAGTGATGATTGGCGTCTGGAAAAAAAATGTTGGCGACTCAGTTTCTGCGGATGAATCTGTCGTAGAAATCGAGAGCGACAAGGCAACTGTTGAACTGCCAGCGCCCTCGAATGGGGTCGTCTCGGCGATTCTGAAGCAGGCCGGAGAACAAGCGGTTGTAGGCGAGGTAATCGGCTTTCTTGAAGCTGTCGCATCGAGTCAATCGACTCCAGCAACAACACCCGAACCATCGGCTTCCTCCCAAGCACAATCTGTTGATGTTCGTCGTCGAGTCGGAAGCACGGTTATCGGATCGGTGCAACCAGCATCAGGGACCGGGCCTGTTATGCCAGCTGCAGCAAGAGTGTTAGGAGAAGCTGGCGTTCCTCCTCAGTCAGTTTCTGGAAGTGGTCCCGGTCAGCGTGTTACAAAAGCCGATGCCACATCTGCAGTCTCTGCACCCCCTTCGTCGGCGATTACAGGTGTGAGCAGTGAGCCACAACCCGTAATGACTGGGACTACCGCAATCTCTTCATCGGAGACCAGTCGAGGTGAGCGACCGGTTTTGATGAGCCCGATGCGGCGACGGATTGCGGAGCGGCTTGTCGAGGCTCAGCACCAAGCGGCCTTACTAACAACATTTAATGAAGTTGATATGACCGCTGTTATGGAACTTCGTAAAAAGTTCAAGGACAACTTTGTTGATCGCCATGGTGTAAAGCTCGGTTTCATGTCTTTTTTTGTAAGGGCGGCAGTTGAAGCGTTACACGCCGTTCCACAAGTCAATGCGGAATTTCGTGACCCACACATTGTGTATCGAGATTTTTGTGATATCGGGATTGCAGTTGGTGGGGGGAAAGGTCTCGTTGTTCCAATTCTTCGCAATGCTGAGCAGATGAATTTCGCACAAATTGAGCAGTCTATCGGTGATTTTGCTCATCGTGCGGCTGACAACAAAGTCAAACTTGAGGAGCTTCAAGGCGGGACCTTCACTATTTCGAATGGTGGTGTTTACGGCTCCATGTTAAGCACGCCAATTATCAACCCGCCGCAGAGTGG